>JAVBOP010000134.1:0-9107 GCA_031550405.1 Kapaibacterium sp. (SeqCode) | reverse complement strand
TCATATCAACAGCATTTATTACAATTGTTGTGAGCTTATTGCTCATATATTTGTCAAATTCGCGCTCTATTTTTTTACCAAAATCGGGATCGAATACCTTTAGAAAAGCTGTTTTTTGCTTGTGTGGCAAGCCTTTTCTTTGCAGCCACGCTTCGAGCAAATCTTTCTCATTCGCATTTTGCTTATGGTCTTCCGAATTTGTATCAACATTCCACCATTCAGGATAATGCTTTTTAATATCAATGGGATAGAGTCCTGCAAAAATTGAATTGCGGGAATATGGCGTCGCAGTTGGCAAAATGGAACAATACAAATCCGTGTTGAATGTATAATATGGATTTAGCAATTCCTTAAAAATGAGCCACTGATCGTACCGCAAGCAATCGATAACAAACAGGTAAACATTCTGTTCTTGCTTTTTCAATATCGGCAAAAGATATTCATCAAGAATATGCGGCGACAGGACAGGATTTTCGTCATTCCTGTCATTGTCTTTGTGATTTAGCCAAGACAAATAATTGTTTTCAACAAATCTTGAAAATTCTATATTGCATTCGTGCCATTTACCGTGCAAAGTCTCTTTAAGCCCGTCATCGCCAAGTTTATCAAGCTCGATGCTCCATGTTGCGAGCTTGTGGTACACATCTTTCCAGTCCGCCCAAATCATTGGACTAAACATTTGCGCCGAAATTTGGGCAAAACCCGACAGATAATCCTGCGTAAACTTTTCCTTTTCAATTCTATCGCTGTCAAAAAATTTTTTGCAAACCATCAGCACTTGCGCAGGATTAATTGGTTTAGTCAAATAATCGCTGATTTTCCTGCCAATAGCCTCTTCCATCAGGCTTTCAGCTTCGTTTTTCGTTGCCATAACAACGGGAATATCCGGATTATATTCTTTGATATGTGCCAGAGTTTCCAGCCCCGACATGCCGACCATCATTTCGTCAATAAAAATCAAGCTATAGCTTTTTGTCTTAACCAGCTCAATAGCATCGGCACCATTTGTGCAAGTATCAACGTCGTAACCGCGTTGTTTTAGAAGGATTATGTGAGGTTTTAGCAGTTCGATTTCGTCATCGACCCACAAGATTTGCCTGTTTTGGCTGTTCATAATTGTTCCCTGTTAATTGGTTGTTTAAAGTTATAATACGAATAATGCGGTAAAAATGCCTGATTGGGAACAAATTAATTTAATTCAACAAAATCTCATACAAATATACAAATTTTATTCCAAACTTCCTTCAATGAATTTTGATATTCGATAGATTTATGAAAAAAAATTAAAAATATGGAGTGATGATAATTGATGTTTTAATGTATCTTAACTCTGCTGTAAATGAAGAATTATAAAATATCGCAACAAATACACTGGTAATTCCTTGAAAATTCAAGTATCTACATTAATTGAAAAATTATATTATTTAAATTTTTCAAAATTCATATCTGATAGAATCGCCATTGTCAATTATTAATTTTTTTTCATAATTGTCAACAAGTATCAGGCGGCAATCAGGAAGAATTTTTTCAGCAAAATATTTTTTGTCAGGCTCACTCAATAATATCACGCTCTTGTCTGTAATATCAACGATATTGCTCCAATCCTCTATAATTTTTTGCGGATTATCGGACAGCAAATTGACAATATTTATCGCTAATTCCTTTATCAATTTTTGCATATCTTGCTCAATTCCGAGCAGCCGCAAACTCGTTGCTGTGTCCGCTATTTCGGGCGGAAAAAAGGTCTGATTCACATTAATTCCAATACCTATGACCGAGTTGCATTTTTTTTCGCTGAAATAATTAGTTTCAGAAATAATGCCCGAAATTTTCTTGAATTTGCTGCATTTTTTTTCAAAAACATAAATATCGTTGGGATATTTTATTTTAATAAATGGAGCTGCAACAAATTGGGAAAGAACTTTGTAACTTGCAAGAGAACCAATAACTTGCAGCAAATACAATGGTATTTGATCAGGATTATGATTAAGCGCCAGCGAAAAATAGATGTTGCTATTTGTCTCGCCAAACCAGAATTTATTGTTGCGTCCTCTGCCTTTCGTTTGAAAACCAGCAGTAACAGCGATGTATTTTTCTTGCCGATTTTTCGAGAATTGCATTTCATTGAGAAGCTGCAACGCCAGATTATTTGTTGAATCTATAATTTCACAGTGAAAAAATTTTACAGTTTCAAGGAGTTTTATTAACATTTTTTAATAATTCTGCATCTTAAAAATATCATCAATCATTTCATCAACCATTTCTGAAGTTAATTTGCTAAGCCCGGCAACAGCAGAGTTTATGCTGTTATCCGCCCGCGTGATCTTTTGGGAATACGTTTTCGACATGATTGGTACAAATCCTGTTTCTGTTTTTTCGGATGAAAAAAGGTTTACCGTAAAAGTAAGTTCCACGTAATTTTGCTTATTGCTATTTTCGCTATAATTATGAATGTTATATGAAATTACGTGGCATTCGAGTACCATATCAAAATTTGCCGTCGCTGCTGAGCGATAAATTCCCTTCTTAAAAATCTCATATCTGTTGGCGCGATTAATCACAAAATCCATCAAAAGCTCGTCCATCGGCGCTGTCCATTGGTTATAATTACAGCGAATCTGCGATGTATCGTTTTCGATAATAATAATTTTTTCAGTATCCATTTCGGAAGCGATAGTGAAGTTTTTAATAAAAATATTCTTATCAATACTTCTTGTTCCGAGCTGTTTTGAAACAGGCGTGGCTTCTTGCGTCAGATTATAGTAGGAAATATTTGGATATTTAGACTTGACGTTTACATTTACACAACCGAATATGATTGGTATAACTGATATTGCGATTATTGCGTATTTCTTTACCATAATATATTTAATGAACCCAATTGCAATTTAAAACATGTAATATAATTAAAAATATTGAAATAGTTAGATAACTTTATATTATATCACTTTTCAATTCTCTTCTTTATTTCCTGGATTTCCTGAAGGATTATGTCGATACGATCGGTGGTGTTCTGGTGAGCTGCGGCTTTTTTTTGCTCAACTTCTTCCTTCGACAAATCTTCCATTGCTGAGACCATAATAGAAACGAACATATTTAGCAACAAAAATGAGCCGACAAGTAAGAATGAGACAAAGAAAATAACGCCTCCAATGGGATAGACAGCAACAATTGGATCCGCAACATTGTTCCAGCCTTCGATTGTAACAACCTGAAACATCGTAAAGCAAGCCCGACCAAGGCTTCCGAATAATTCCGGCTCAATATTGCTGAAAAAGGTGGTGCCGAATATTCCGTAAATATAAATCAACAGGATTTCAAGCAAAACAAGCCCGACAATGCTTGGTATTGAACGTAAAATCGTGCTAATAATTTTGCGGAATATCTCTAATCTGTCAATCAAACGCAACAGGCGAAGTATTCGAATTATCCGGAATATTGGAGCGCTTATAAATGCTGATGCTGCAACGACTAACATGATTGTGATGTCGAATACAAACCATGGATTTTTAAAAAAATCAGCACGATAAACAATTAATTTTAAATTTATTTCAATAACGAATAAGATAATTATTATAAATTCGATAATATCCAGCAGCCAGCCAATAGAATTAACAACATCTTCCGATGTTTCAAGTCCAAAGAATATTCCAGTTAAAACTATTGAGGCAGTTACAAGATTTTGAAAAATCGAATTTTCGACAAAATTCTTTAATTTCTCCATAGAATTATTAATATTTTTTCATAAATTCACTATTCGCCGCTGACCATGACTAAATCTATTTGGCGCTTTTCTATGTTGACTTTAGCGATGCGAACACGCACTTGCGAGCCTAATGTATATGTTTTCTTGGTTTTCCTGCCGGTAATCCGCAATTTTTTAGCATCAAACGAATAATAATCATCAGCCATATCGCGGGTGTGCAGCAGCCCTTCGCAATATAGTTCATCAAGCTGTACAAAGACTCCATACGGCACAACGCCGGTAATTCGTCCTGAAAATACGCTGCCAATGGCAGTACTCGCAAAGATTGTGCTTGCAAGCCTTGTTGATGCCCGTTCGGCTTCCATAGCAGCCCGTTCGGTATCCGACGAATGCTGCCCTACTTCAACCACCATGCTGTCAAGCTCCTTTAGGCGTTTGGCAATCGGTTTGCCCTGCGCATATTCCTTCAGCAGGCGGTGCACGATTAAATCTGGATAACGCCGTATGGGTGATGTAAAATGGGTATAGTCGCTAAATCCAAGCCCATAATGACCTATATTGACAGCAGAATAAACGGCTTTAGACATTGCCCGAATAAGTACCTGATTGATTATTGCATTTTCTGGGTTATATTTCACTCGTGCAAGCAACTCATTTATATCATTGGGAGTTATATTCTTTTTGCTGGTACGGTAGCCAAGCGTTTTAATAAACTCCATTGCCTCTATCAAGCTATCCTGCTTCGGCTCATCATGTATCCTGTAAAGAAATGGCAGCGGCTTAGGCAGCTTGAATTGTTCGGTCAGCACCTTGACATGCTTTGCAACCGTTTTATTTGCAAGCAGCATACACTCCTCGATAAGCAAGGTAGCTTCATTAGTTTTTCGCACTTCGACATCGACAGGAAATTTTTCGTCATTAAGCACATATTTGATTTCGCTTGTATCATAGTTAATGCTTCCTGCCGCAATCCTTGCATTGCGTATGCGCATCGTAAGCCTGTTTAATTCAAAGATTAAGTCAGCATTATCGCCTGTCTTCGTATCAATAATATCCTGCACTTCATCATAACTATAGCGCCGCTTGCTTCTTATCATAGACGGAGTGATGGTATAGTCCACAACATTGCAATTATCGTCTAACTCCATAAAAACAGTGAAAGTATAGCGAGGCTCATCAGGATTCAGCGAGCATATTTCATTGGACAGTCTCTCCGGAAGCATTGGTATAACTCTATCTACAAGATATACACTATTTCCGCGCAGTGCAGCTTCCATATCGATTGCCGAATTTTCCACCACATAATGGGATACATCAGCGATATGAACACCGAGCTTATAATTGCCATTTTCAAGGCGTACAAGTGATACAGCATCGTCGAAATCCTTTGCTGTAGCTGGATCTATAGTGATTATCAAGTCATTTCTCAAGTCAATCCTGCCGGGAATTTTGCGATTGGGTGGTATTTTTATTGACTTAACCTCGCTTTCAACCTGTTTCGGAAAAGCAGTCGGCAGCTTAAATTCCTTGATAATGGTCTCATATTCGACCACAGGATCGCCCGCCCGCCCTATGATTTCCTTGACTTTTGCCTTTGGATTTTTATTCGGATTATCCCAGCGCAAAAATTCAGCTATAACCTTATCGCCATGCCTTGCACCATAAAGCTCGGATGTTGGCACTAAGAAGTCTATTTTGAGATTTTTTTGGTCGGGAATCAAAAAATAAAAATGCCCATCGAAGTCAATCGTACCAGCTATCTCTGTTGTATTTCTATTAATTACTTCAACAATTTCACCAAGCAGCTTTTTCTTTTTCTTCTGCAATATCAACTTAACTCGAACAGTATCGCCGTCCAATGCTGTGTGCAAGTATTGATTATTAATAAAAATTAATGGATATTCTGGATTTTCCGTTTCCACATATCCAAAATCTTTTTCCATTCGCAGGATACCGATGATGCCACTGGTTGCAAAGCCCTGCAATGAATAGCGTCTGCGCGGCGACTTATTAATTAAATTTTGGCTTATTAAAAGCTCTAAGGCATCTTTGAGAATATCATATTCAGGCGAGTCCGAGCGCACAGATAGTCTTTTAGAAATTTCATTCAGATTTAGCGAACCGCCAGAACCAGCTAAAATAGAAATAACCGCATCGCAAAATTGTTCTTTTGTCATATATTCCAAATAGTTAAACTTACAAACAGCATCAATTAAATTATGATTTTTTTTTAATAATACTCTGTTATGTATTATTTGCTTAAGCAAATATACAAAAAAAGAGCAGATTGAAATACCTGCCCTTAATTTTAATTTATTATTTCGATATTATTAATCAGTTACTTTGAGCAGTTCAACTTCAAATATCAAAGTGGAACCTGCTGGAATATCCTGCCCCATAGCTCTATCGCCATACGCAAGGTCAGATGGAATATACAGTATGGATTTGCCGCCTTCTTTCATAAGTTGCAAACCTTCAGTCCAGCCGGCAATAACGGCGTTTAGTTGAAATTCGATTGGTTCGCCTCTTTGCACCGAACTGTCGAATACTTTTCCATTAAGCAATTTGCCTGTGTAATGCACCGTAACTTTGCTTGTAGCTTGCGGCTGTTTGCCTGTGCCTTCTTTCACAACTTCATATTGCAAACCGCTTGCGGTGGTTTTGATTCCAGCTTTTTTCTTGTTTTCATCAAGAAATTTTTTGCCTTCAGCTTTATTTGGTTCCGCCTGTTTTGCCATTTCAGCTGCCTGTTTTTGCTGCATTATGGATTGCAGTGATTGCAACAATTGCTGTTGCTGCTCTTCTGTTAGTAAATACTTGTCGTTTTTCATGCCATCGAAAGCGGCAACAAAAGCCTGTACATTTAGCTCAAACCCACTGGATTTTATATTGCTGGCAGTGAACTGCCCCCAAGCGTAAGATATGGAATCTGCTTGTGTTTTAAGTTGTGGAGCTGCGGCTTTAGCAGTACCTGCCATACAGATGGCAATAGTAAGGAATAGTGCTATTCTCTTAATTTTCATTTTAAAATGTCCTTATATCAAAAATATTTAGTTAAGATTATAAACAGCAAAAATACAATTTTTTTAGAACATATCAGCACAAAAATATATATATCGTTCATTATGAAAAAATAATTCTTGAAACACAGGATGAAGAAACAACAATGCGCTTATTTGTACCACACAAACATATCACCGATTTGGGGTATGTATGCTGCTCTTTGCTCATCGTCAGCTTTTTTATTCATAGTTATATAAAATACCGCTGAAAAAGTATTAATTTTTATTTGGTCTGTATGAAATATTTTTATTACATTGTATTGTCAAACACAAAACATACATTAATCATTTAACTTGGAATTAAAAAATGAAAAAATATTCATTATATATTTTATTTGTTATTACTGTTACCTGCTGTCTTTTTGGCTGCTCTTCGGAGGATGAACAAAATTATACGGACTACTACATCAATGAGTAAACTAACATATATTGAATTTACTGATGAATCGAAAAGAGAGGAAAGGTTGGCGATATTGAAACAGCTTGTTGATGAAAAACAATATGACATGATGTCAGATACTTCTTTTATTAGCACTTTCAAATGGGAGTTTTTAGATGTTGATGTAAATAAAGTTAAAAGTTTATTTGCTGACAATCCGTCAGTAGCGTACATCAATCATGCTTTTTCTTTTTACAAAGGTAACTGTATTGTTGTTCCTACAAATGCAGTAGAAGTGAAGCCTAAACAAGGATACGATGTAAATAAAGTGTTAGATAGTTTCTTTATCCAAACCGTTAATATAGAAAAATATGAGAATGGAAATGGGATATACTGTATTTATTTGTTAAAAGAAGAGAACAGTCTTACTGTTGCTAATAAGTTATATGAAACTGGACTGTTTAAATACTCCCAACCAGGTTTTCATTGGGTGAAAGGTGGCAATGGACCTCAACCTAGCACGAAAGATTAATAATTTTTTTTATATTTCTTATAATTTATTTGGATAATGGTAATAGTTATAGATAAGGAGCTTGGAATACAACAAGAGGTAATTCCAACATAAAAATAGCTGTAATTGATGAAGGTGTACAATTGAATCATCCTGATTTGGCAGCTAATTTATTGTCCGGCTATATGCAACTAATGCTGCATTTGGTGGCGCCAATGGAAGTCACAAAGGTAATGATGCAAGCAGTAGCTGGTATTATCGGTGCTGTCAATAATACTACTGGTGTTGTAGGAGTTGCCCCGAATTGCAAAATTATACCAATTAGAATTAATTACATTACAAACAATGACCCTTATGGTAATTGGAGTCAAAATGGTAATGGAATTTGTGTTGATGATTGGATGGCTGATGGCATAAGAAAGGCGTGGTCTGTATATGGAGCTGATATATTAAATTTTTCGTGGAATTTTCCTTACTTTACATTAGGCAATCAACAATATAATCCTCCACCAACTGCAATAACTAATGCAATTAATGAAGCAGCAACTCAAAGAAGAGGTGGAAAAGGTTGTATCATTATTAATTCTACGGGAAATGGAGGATTTGCAGATATTGCATATCCTTCTTATCTAGCGAACGTAGTGGCTGTTGGAGCTATAACCCCATGTGGAAAACTAAAAATAAAAAATGGTCCTTGCGCTAAAGGTACAAGCGCAGATTGGGGAAGCAATTATCATCATTACGGTGTTAGTGGTGGTGGCGGTTATGATTACAACGTTAATTTTGTTGCACCTGGAGTTGCTGTTGCAACAACCGATTTAACAGGAAGTGCTGGATACAATAATGGAAGCACAGATTATACATTTTTTAGTGGCACGTCTGCCGCCACTCCATTTGCATCTGGCGTAGCGGCATTGGTTTTATCAGTGAACCCTAATCTATCAAGAAACAATGTTCGTGCTATCATGGAAAAATCAGCACAAAAATTAAGTGGCTATACTTTTAGCAATAATGGCAGTAGATCAGGTACATTTCATCAAGAAGTAGGTTGTGGACTTATTAACGCAGATTCATCTGTAAAGGAAGCTAAAAAGACATTGATAAAAGCCATGTACGAAGCAGAAGAAGTTGAAGAAGCATCTTCTACAAAATTATACTCAAATAATCCAAACCCGTTTAGTCAAAGTACAGAAATTGGATTTTATATATCTGAAGCAGTCGCACAAGCAACATTACTTTTCTATAATTTGCTTGGCGAAAAAATAATGGAAATAGATGTGTCAGAAAGAGGGTATTCATCTTTTATGGTTTCTGCTGATGAATTTAAACCGGGTATGTATATATATACGCTCTTTCTGTCGATGGACAAATAATTGACAGAAAGCACAGTCTACAATATATATGGAACGCAATAAATTTACAATTCTTTCATCGGGCAAACCACCTTTT
>JAVBOP010000061.1:0-3991 GCA_031550405.1 Kapaibacterium sp. (SeqCode) | reverse complement strand
AGTAAATTATCCATAAGGATATTTTTCAAACATTTATGATTTTTTTTTCATTATTGCTTGAGGATACAAAAAAACCCACCGTACAAATGTGGTGGGTTTGTTAGAAATATTTAAATTATTTCTTTTTTGCAGTTTTTCCTTTGCTTTTTCCTGCTTCATCCACTCTGTCCTCGAGAGATTTGCCTGGTGAAAATTTAACCACCGTTTTAGCTGGAATGTTAATAACTTCATTGGTTCTTGGATTTCGCCCATTTCTTGCTGCTCTGTTTTGCACTTTAAAAGTTCCAAATCCAATTAATGTAAGGCTGCCACCTGCTGCTAATTCTTCAGTGATAGCATCAATTGTAGCTTTAAGCATGTCTTCTGCTTTACCTTTTGTAACTCCTGATTTTTCAGCAATTACGTTTACTAAGTCGCTTTTGTTCATCGACATTTTAACCTCAATATTTGTGTTATAGAAAAAAAATAAATTATGTAATAATAGCTTTTTAAGCAAAAATCGTATTAAATATTTAGCATGACTAATATTTAGCAACCCTAATTTAAAAAATATTCTTTAATCATGCAACTTTTTTTTTGTAATATTTTAATTTTAGCGAGTTTATGTTAATAATTTATTCAAATAATAGATAGAAAATGCTATTTTGTATAAATAAAATATTAGATGTAATATAGCCGATGTAATGCAGGCTGCAACTATATCATCTAATAAAACATACTTAGCTCCTTTTTGCCTGTTCAATTTTCCGATTATGCCCGGCTTTAATATATCAAAGAGCCTGAATAAGCCGACTCCGAGCAAAAATCCAAGCAGTGTTGCTGGTATCATCGGCGATAAAAAAATCAGCCAAACTCCCAGTATCTCATCGATAACTATAATACTTGCGTCAGCTCCAGATTCTCTTTCCACTTTTCTAATCATGGGCAATGATACCGCAAGTATGGCTATGATGCCGATTGCAAGGAATATTGTTCTGCCTTTTGAATTGAGGAATATCAGTGGAATAAATGCGGTTATCGACGCAAAAGTTCCGGGTATTTTAGGGAAAAAGCCTGCTCCAAAAAATGTTGCTACCATATAATGAATTTTTTTTAATTTTTCTATATTCGTTGGCAATGGCATAACTGTTTTTAATTTATATGGATTATGGCTTGCACGTTATCAAATATAGCCTGTTATATGTTTCGCCTAAGGCTTGGTATTGGTTGTCCCGCCAATTCCATATAGCGCTTTTCCCCATTTTATCTGTCATATATCCTGTATAAAATTCATTTTTTTCGTAATAATACACCAGCAGCGTAGTGCCTGTGCAGTAAGCAATAGTAGAGCTTTTCGGTTTTCGAGCCACTGTATTTGCAATATTAAAGTCAATATTAAAATCAATCAGCCTGCCGTTAATGCTGATGTATGTATTATAGTCATTTCTGCCAATGAAAATCAGCTCATCGCCATCATAGGAATAGAAAGGAGTGGCAAATTCGCCCGGAGCATAATATTCAGCTGAATTTTGCAGCACATATTTATTCAAGCCGCTGCTTGCTGCCGCTCCAACAAGAATATCTTTGGGATGCAGCGCCAAATCCCAGATAAAATCATATGTTTTGCTTATGGAAGGCTCTCGATATTCGTCGCTGTAAGTAATTATAGAATATAGGTTTGAGAAATATTTTACTATCATTGCAAACACCGTTCCATCCCTATTCACAAGAGCCTCGCTGACGTTTTCATAAGAGTCGCCAATTCTTTCCTTGCCTTTAAAAACCTCCCATACGTTGCCATTCCGGGCGGCATAAATAAAATCGCCATTATGCCAAAAGCCTATTGGCTTTATCTCATCATAAGTCGTGGTTTCCTTGCCGTTTACATTTAAAATGAATAGATTTAACCGCTGCAAAACAATAGCAAATTGCATACCCGTATTGTCAATAAACAGCTTTCCGACTCTATTTTCCACCTTTATAGTGCGGAATGGCAATTTTAGCACCTCCATTTCAGCCTGAAAGCAGGAATATGCCCTGTACATGCCATTTGCGGAATATGCTATTTCGCCATAATCCGTTGCTTCGAGCAAGCTATCTCTTTCATTATCAATAAGATAGACATTTCCATTCTCGTAAGCAAAATGCGACCAGTCGGTGGAATTAGGTGAAAAAACCGGCTCCGTAAGTTCAGAATAGACATTGCCTTCCTTGCCATTAATCACCATGCGGTAACGATTGGTAAACGGCTCTGTTACAGCCCACCAATGCCCACTGGTGTCAATGCCGTACGAGACCAGCCTGTCCAATCCATCCAGCACCATAACGCTATCAAAATTCTGTGCCTTAAGCGCCTGAGCCGCCATTATCACAAGGCATACAGCCATCATTTTTTTCATAAGTGCAAATATACGAAAAACCTAATGAATATGCGCTGCCTTGCTATTTGGAGCTGATTTTTTTAGAGAAATGATGTTGTTTCATAGAGTACTCAGTTAAAATGTAACAGGCAGAAACGCTTAAAATTGCAAAAATAGTATTAACTTTGCAGTATAGATTTAATTTAATATGTTAATTTAAGAGGCAAAGTGATATATGGATAAATTCGTGATAACCGGCGGCAACAGATTATGTGGCAGAGTAAAAATTTCAGGCGCCAAGAACGGCTCACTGGCACTAATGCCAGCTGCAATTCTTGCACCGGGTACATACCATTTGCATAATACACCTAATTTGCGCGACGTATGGACTATGTCCCGCCTGTTTACATCTCTTGGCATATTTTGCGAACTTAATGCCAATGACCTCTTTATTGATTCAACCAACATAAATTCCGTTATCGCTCCTTACGAGCATGTCAAAAATATGCGTGCCTCGTTTTATGTTCTGGGTCCGCTGCTGGCGCGGTTTGGCGAGGCAAAGGTGTCATTGCCCGGCGGCTGTGCATGGGGTCCCCGACCGGTAGACCTGCATATCAAGGGCATGGAGCGGCTTGGAGCAGAGATAAGCATTGAAAACGGGTATGTTATAGCTAAGGCGAAGAAGCTGCAAGGAGCAAAGATTAATCTGGATATTTCCAGCGTTGGTGCAACCGGCAATATACTCATGGCAGCTACACTCGCAAAAGGCACAACGCTTATATCGAATGCTGCGATTGAGCCTGAAATAACAGCTCTTGCAAGGATGCTCGTATGTATGGGAGCTAAAATCGACGGTATCGGTACGCCAATACTTGAAATTGAAGGCGTGGACACTCTGCACCCGGTTAATGAAACCACCATCCCCGACCGTATAGAAGCAGCTACTTTTCTCATTGCCGCCGCTGCAACAAAGGGGCGTATAGAGCTGCAGAATGTTAATCCATACCACCTTACTTCGGTGATTGCCAAGCTGGAAGAAGCAGGCTGTAAAATTGATGTTAATTCGGAAAATATACTGCTGGAAGCAGAGGATATTAAGCCTGTGGACATTGCAACATCCGTCTATCCAGGCGTGCCAACGGATATACAGCCACAATGGATAGCTTTAATGCTGAATGCCAATGGCAGCTCGAAAATAACCGACACCGTATATTTTGACCGCTTCAAGCATATTCCAGAACTTGCACGGCTTGGTGCCGATATTGATATTATTGACAACTCAGCTTATATCAGAGCATGCTGCGATAAGAAGCAATTGAGCGGTGCCACAGTGATGGCTGCCGATTTGCGGGCGGGTGCTGCCTTAGCCATAGCGGCATTAACAGCCAAAGGCACCTCTGAGATACTGCGCGTATATCACATCGACCGCGGCTATGAAGCGTTCGAGCATAAATTGGAGAGCTTGGGTGCCGCCATAAAGCGCATCAAAACCGAACTTATATAAATTCTGAATATTTTTTAATAAAACTGTATTATGAAGATAGATAGAAATAGTTATCAAGATGCTAAATATATTTTTGAAAAATTTCTTCCAGATGCTTTAACGAGAAATAAAGTAATAGGATTTTTGGCTAATGCTATAACTTATGCTG
>JAVBOP010000116.1:0-12371 GCA_031550405.1 Kapaibacterium sp. (SeqCode) | reverse complement strand
TTGCTTGCGGCACATAATGGCAGATCCGGCAGCTGCTCCCTGATCATTGTATGTATAAGCGCCAATGACTACATGTGTATCATTTATTGCATATACATTATTTGGAAAATGACCTTGCGAGTTATTCAGATATATAGAGCCGTAATCTACCCATCCTGTTTCATTCATTATCAGATAGTATGGTATAGCGTACGAAACGCGGTAATAATAATCATACAGTGTATACTGCCCTACAAGAATGGAATTAGTGTCATTATGGCAGTGCATGGCATTCATGTCAAGACTGCTGCTCATACATACAGTTAATGTATTGGTATTTTGCGTGGGCATGTTAATAGGCACATATAGCACCTCGTAATCGTAAAAACTGCCATCCATATATTCTACCAGCAGCTTAGCCTTGCCTTCCGATATAGCGGCGAGCCTGTCTATCTGCACTTCAACGGCAATATCTTTTTCTTCAGACATATTCATTGTGCCAATATTGAACGTGCTGCTTCCAGTTAGATGCAAATAGTTATCAATAGATGATACCTTCACTTGCAGGTTATTTGCCTTGCCTATGTAGTTTTTTAATTTTATACCTATGTCATAAGGCTTAATATCAACAATAGGAGGTATTTCCTGATGCACAATAGAAATACCCGGCACAACCATACCCGGATAGTCTGGATTATTATAAACGACCGCTTTATACGCATCTATTCTGGAAGGGAATTTATGTATATCAGCACCATCTGCCATAAAAGGTATCCCAGTGCTTCGCAGCTGGTGATATACCTGTTTTGGAGTATATTCAGGAAATACCGACAGTACCAAACCCGCAGTACCTGCTGCAACAGGCGATGCCATAGATGTGCCGCTGATAGCTTCATACTTATTATTTGGAAATGTGGAATAAGTCAAAACCCCCGGAGCAAATATTGATGTGCAGTATCCATAATTTGAGAAATATATAGCCATGTCATTCTGATCGCTTGCCCCTACAGATATAACCCTGTCATAATTTGCAGGATATGAGCCTGAAACATCATTATCCTTGCCATTATTTCCTGCCGCTACCAATATAGTTACTCCCATATCAATAACCTCTTGAATCACATCATTTTCAGCGTATCCATAGCTTGAGCCGCCCCAGCTGCAATTTATTATTTTTGCACCAGTATGCGCGGTATAGATAATGCCCTCATAGCCGCGGTAAAGACCAAGCCTGTCATCTATATCAGAAGAATGTTTCGTTGCTAATATCTTGCAGTTGATGCCAATCCCTGCGCCGCCCTTGCCGTTATTTGCAACGGCTGCAGCCAATCCCGCCACATGTGTGCCATGCGTATTATATCCATATTCTGTATCGTATGGCTTTGGGTCGTTATCTTCCACAAATTCCAAAGCAGATCCATACATGTCATCATAAGTAAAATTGCCTACAAAATCCCAGCCATGTATATCATCTGTGTAGCCATTGCCATCATCATCCTTGCCGTTATTTGGAATCTCATCAGGATTAGTCCGTATATTTTCCTGCAAATCCTCGTGCTGCCAGTCAGTCCCGCTATCAACTATGCCAATAACAACACCTGTTTTATCCTTTGCTACTTCCCAGGCATCATAGGCATTAATGGTATCTAAGTGCCATTGCTGTTTAATGCTTGGGTCATTTGGAGTCCAGCCGTGAAGATAACGTTTCGGCATTGGTTCGGCATATTCTATGCTCGGATCTTTCATCAGTTCACGGCAAATTATTAAAATATTTTCATTTTTCTCGATTTGTATTTCGCATATACGCTCTAATCCACGCTTGGACGGAGTTATATTTCCATCTTTATCACGATAATATTTGGCAAATGGTGCTCTTGCACTCTTAACCTTAACTCCCAAGCTTTCTAATTTCAACGACAGGCTCGGAACAGCACTTAGCAACACATTGCCATTTTTATCCAAGTTCTGCATTTGCTTGGTCTTAACGATAAGAATGTTATTATGATATTCATCATTGACCGGTTGAGCAAAAATCGAACTGACATCAAATAAACTAACACTAAGCAGCAAACAAGCTATAATAATAGATAGGCACTTCTTCATAAAACTATGACCTGAATTTGTTATAAAAATATTTACAAGTTACGAATAATTATTTAAATAGCAAATGTTGTTATGTATAAATATCATAAAGTTATCGCAATAACACGATTAAATTGGCATTGTTAAACTGTGGTGCATGTTACGGTATAACTCATTTGTTATCAAAGCCTTATGCATGCGATAACGCTGCAGGCATTTAAGCTGTTGAAATATAAGTGGTTAATAAGGCAACAAATGTATCTGTAATTTACAACACCCGATAATTTATATATCGAAAATGCTGTGGTGGGATTGCCTGTTAATTTTTTTTTACTGTATTTGCGTGCATTATCTCCAAAAAAAAATCACTGTTTTTATTCTTTTAAGGCGCCGGCTGTCAACCCCTTGATTATGCGGCGTTGAAAAAATATGAAAATAAGGAAAATAGGCAGTGCAGATATGCCCGCTCCAGCCATCAAATGGCCCCAGTCAATGGATTGCTTGCCGAGGTAGAACGTTAAACCAACAGGCAGAGTGCGATGGGCGGCATCGTTTGTAAATAAGAATGGAAACAAAAACGAATTCCAGTTGTTGAGAAATGTATAAATTGCTAAGACCGTTAAAATAGGTCTACATAGCGGCATAACGATACGAAAAATAATATACCACTCGCTTGCACCGTCAATGCGGGCAGCATCTTCAATTTGGTGGGGCAAGGCATCAATATATTGCTTCAGCAGGAATACCCCGAATGGCGTTACAATCCACGGAACGATAAGCGAAAAGTACGAATTTATCCATCCCAAGCTAACCATTATGCGGTATAGCGGTATCATGACGACATGCGATGGAATGATTAGCAGTCCCAAAACGCTTGCCATTATTATGCTTTTGCCTGAAAAGTCACGGCGAGCCAAGGCATATCCTGTAAACAGGCAAAACAATAGATTACATAGAGTTACGGCGGTAGCGACGATAGTCGAATTCAAAAAATACACAGCAAACGTATCTGAGCTGAATGCGTCGATATAATTTTGCAGTGTGTAATCTGCTCTCAAAAGGCTTAAAATTCCGTCGATATTACTTTCCGGATAATGTTTCAGCGACAGCAACAGCATCCAAAACATTGGAAACAGCATAATAATGGCAACAGCACACAAGGCTATGTATATTAATATTTTCTTCATTGTATTTAACGACATTTATGAATAAAAATTCATTATAGTCTGGAAAATAATAGCTATATAAAAAAGCAATACATCAAAAATAGATGGTGCTTCATAATTCTATTCTATTGCGTTCTTTATCATGAAGTGCAGGCGATTATGCACATTTACATCGCTTACACCGGAGTCAAAATCCAGAAACAGTAAATTCATTTTTGGAAACACCTGCTTTATCTTCTTTTCAATACCCTTAGAAATAATATGGTTAGCGATGCAGCCAAAAGGCTGTAAGCTTACTACATTCTTCACCCCGTGCTTGTCGAAATTAGAAATTTCTGCAGGAATTAGCCAACCTTCGCCAAATTGTGCAGCCAAAGTAATGACTTTCGCAGCCTCCTTTGCTTCTTCCTCTATATCGCCAAAAGGTCGCCACAACTCATAATTCGATGCAATCTTATCAACCTTTCTAACGCATATATCTAAAATTTTCTTTAAAATATCAGGCAAGAAATACCACTTGCCTTTCTCGGCTAAGTTATGCTCAATATTAGTTTTGCGGTTAACGAACCATTGCGTAAAGAAGCTAAGTATAGGAGGTACAACAACTTCTATGTTATTATCAACCAACCAATTAATTATATTTTTATGCCCAATACTGTTGTATTTAACATAAATCTCCCCAACAATACCAATCTTTGCAGGATTTTTCGACTTATCTATTATAGCATTAAATTCTTTTGCAGCTTCTGCCAAATAATGCCGTAAGCCTTTACTATCTTTATTTAAAACATATACTTGCGCTCCATTTATATATTTTTCTCGCAGAGCCAGAGCCTGTCCCTTCTGCTTTTCGTGAGCCGCTGCCGAATAATACATTTTCGAAATAGCATCAGCAAAAAGCACAGCGTAAATAGTGATTTTTATATGCGGCTTCAGGTCAAGCTTAAATGCCTGCTGGTCATTTAAACCATCAGTAAAAGTAACCGAAATTACAGGAATATGCTCATAGCCAGCTGCAAGCAGCGCCTTTTTGATTAGCATGATATAGTTTGTTGCACGGCATTGACCGCCAGTCTGCGTCATTCCTATAACTATATTATCTAAATCATAGTTACCAGAATTTACAGCCTTAAGAACATCACCTATAACAAGTGTTGCAGGATAACAGATTTCATTATTTGCATAACGCAGCCCCATTTCGATTGATTGTTCATCGCTTGGAGGTAAGTTTATTAAATTATAGCCCATTAACTTAAATAATGAAGGCAGAAATGGAGAATAGATATTCGAAAAGAATGGAGCTAATATTGTCTTTGCCTTATCGCTTTCCTGATATACAGGCGTTTTTTTCTGCCTGTATGTCTTCAATGGCTCGTTATGGTTGAACTTAAGCGATTCTATAAGCGAACGTACCCGCAGTTTCAGCGAACCGATATTATTAACATCATCAACTTTTAGTACAGTAAAATTTTTACCGTGCGACTTCAAAATTTCACCAACTTCATCAATAATAAAAGCATCAGGACCGCAGCCAAATGATGTAATTTCAATGAAGTGCATATCGCTTTTGCTTTCACCGACAAATTTTGCTGCCCGCATTATGCGATTGGTATAAGTCCATTGAGATACAGTATTTAAGTCAGAGAACGCAGAATAATCCTCTAAACGAACAAAATCATCGCTAATCACATCAACACCAAATTCTGCAATCATATCTGTTAGCTTATGCTGAATGAGCTGGTCGGTATGGTATGGTCTGCCTGCAACCAATATGGCTATTCTATCTTCTGCAACCGCATTATCTAAAATACGCTTACAGTTTTGCTTCAAGCTGTTGCGGAAATCTGCAAACGCTTCTTGTGCCTTGTCAAATGCCCTGTTAAATACCGACTTGTCAATGCCAAACTGGCTCAAATATTCATAACAGGCATTACGCAAAAGCTCCGGATTGTCAAAATTAATTGACGGCATATCCAATGGTACATTGTGCTTGGTCAGCGTATCCATAGAGCTTTTTATAACTTCGCCATAGCCTGTAACTATCGGACAATTAAATGAGTTAGCAACGGCAGGATGCTCTTTCACTTCATAAACAACGAATGGGAAGAAGATCCTGTCTACCTTCATTTCGAGTAAATCATGAACATGTCCATGAACGAGTTTAGCGGGGAAACATATATTGTCTGCCATTACAGAGCCAATACCCTTTTCATATTGCCTGTAAGTAGATTGGCGGGAAAGAGTTACATTAATACCGCATTCAGTAAAAAGCTCACTCCAGAATGGAAAATTTTCATACATATTCAGCACACGAGGTATGCCGATAGTCAGCTTGTTTGCCTCTTTTTTAGGCTTAATATATTGGTTAAGTCTTTTTAATTTAAAGTTATAATGGTTTTCGCCTTTCTGTCTTTCACTGCCCTTGTTAGTATAAACCTTTTCGCATTTATTGCCTGTAACAAAGCTCTCATTCTCATTAAAAACCAATTTGCTTATTAGGCATTGATTCTCGCAGCCATGGCAATTGAACTGCTCTGTAGTATATGGCATGAGCTCGGGTAAAACCACCCTATCAGGATTTGTATGTCCTATCTTCATCGAAGGGGAATTGGGGTTTGTATATTCAACTTTTTCCACAGGGACTGGCTGTTTATTCCCCTCTATTAGAGGGGTGGCAAGCGTTTCGCTTGACGGGGTGTTTTTATTTTCATTTATGCCATACTTTTCTACAATATAATTTTCCAAATACTTAATTACAGCTGTTAAATCTCTTTTTATATCATTATCATTAAACCTAATTACATTTAAGCCAAGAGATTCAAGATACTTTTGACGTTCTTCATCATAGTCTTGTTTATCGTTATGGCTAATACCATCAATCTCAACTATTAGGCTCAATTGTTTTAAATAAAAATCAACAATATAATTACCAATAACTTTTTGACGGTCAAAATCAAGTCCCCAGAATTGCTTATTCTTTATACTATTCCAAAAAATAACTTCTGACAATACATTAGACTTACGCAGTTCTTTTGCTCTATCTTTTAATTTCGGATTGTATGGCAAGTCATCAATAGGGCAGAATTTGATAAAAATATCATTAATAACTACCCCGTCAGGCTTCGCCTGCCACCCCTTCAAAGAAGGGGAATTATTGGAATATTCACCTATTGTAGAGGGGTGTCTCGTAGGGACAGGGTGTTCTAATACATTTTCTTTTGCAAATATTGCAGCACCGTAAGCACCCATAAGCTCAGGCATGTTTGAGCGTATAACCTTTTTATCTAAAGATAGTTCCAAAGCCCGAACAACTGAATTATTACGAAAAGTACCGCCTTGTACCACTATATGCTCGCCGAGTTCCGACAAGTCTTTTAATTTAAGAACCTTATATAAACAATTCTTGATAACGGAATAGGAAATACCCGCTGCTAAATCAGCTGCTTTTGCACCTTCACGCAAAAATTGCTTAACTTTTGAATTCATAAATACGGTGCAGCGTGTGCCCAAGTCGCATGGATTGTCAGCACTGCATGCTTCTTCTGCAAACTCTGCAACAGGATAATTCAAGCTATTTGCAAATCCTTCAATGAACGAACCGCAGCCAGAAGAACATGCTTCATTAATCTCTAATTTATTTATAGCACCGTTATTTACGAAGATAGCCTTCATATCCTGACCGCCAATATCAAGGATAAATGATACTTTAGGCTGGAATTTATGGGCAGCAGTATAATGCGCAATCGTCTCAACTATGCCGTAATCCAATTTATAGGCTGCCTTGACCAAATCCTCGCCATATCCTGTAACTGCACTTTTTTTAATATGGATAGATTTATTGTACTCTTTAGCATGTTCGTCGAATTTTTTCAATCCGTCTTGAATTGCCTGCAAGGAATTGCCATTATTTCTGCAATAATATGTGAATAAAACTTCATCTTTGGAATTGATAATTACGATTTTGGTTGTAGTCGAGCCGGAGTCAATGCCAAGGAAAAAGTCATCATTTTCATTAGCTTCGCTTATATCTATTTTATGAATATTATTTATCGACTTGTCGGTTTGCCATTCTTCATATTCCTTTTTGCTGCTGAACAGTGGAGCCAGCCTGTCTTGTAAGCTAATATTTTCCAGATTGTTATCAGATTTTATCATTTCAATAAAATCTAAAAGCGATATTTCTAAGCGTTTATCGTTAGAAATGGCAGTTCCCCAAGCTGGAATAAATTGTGCATTGTCGGAAATAATGTAATCATTTTCGGTTAGTTTGAGCTGGCGGGCAAAAAATTTTTTAAGTTCCGGCAGAAATGCAAAAGGTCCGCCGCAAAAGAATATTTTTGGATTAATATCGTAACCTCTTGCAAGCGAAGTAATTGTCTGCATTGCAACTGCATTAAAAATAGATGCGGCAATATCTTCACGTTTTGTATTTTTCGCAACCAAATTTTGTATGTCGGTCTTGGTAAAAACACCGCAGCGAGAGGCAATAGGGTATATGTTAGTGTAATTGCTTGCTAATTCATTGAGTTCGGCAAGGGAAATGCCAAGCAATGAAGTCATCTGGTCAATAAAAGCCCCGGTTCCGCCTGCACAACTGCCATTCATACGAATATCTGGAGTTTTGTCTTTGTGGAAAAAAATCATTTTGGCATCTTCGCCGCCAATATCTATAAGCGTATTAATTTCCGGATACTTATGTTTTATCAACTCAGCAGCAGCAACAACTTCCTGAATGAATGGAACGCCAAATTTTTCGGAAATACCCATTCCTGCCGAGCCGGTAATTGCAACAGATATTTTAATATTTTGGTTGTCAAAATGCTGTAAAGCCTTGCCAAATGTCAATAAAAAGGCATTTTTAATATCAGCATTATGCCGTTGATATTCCGAAAAAATAATATTATCCTGTTCATCAACAAACACAATTTTTATCGTTGTCGAGCCAATATCAATTCCAACTTTGTAAATAACATCCATTATGTCTTTGAATTATACACCATTACCTAAACTTACAAAGATACGAATTTTTACAATGCAATCGCAATATCTCTTCAAAGGATATGACAAAATATATGTAATATATTGTCGCGTTATTTTTATGAATAAAAATTCATAAATGATGCTTAGTTGAATGTCCAGACGAAACTTATGAATGGAATCCAATAAGGAGCTGTGGATATAAATAAACCAAAATCAGACGAAAAATTGCGGCCGGAAAGGCGTAAGCCTAATAAAAAGGCAGTATTAGTCGGATTGGTTACATCGCTGTTCCATATCTCGCCAATGAAGCTCAAGTCCTTTCTATTGGAAAATTTTACGTCAGCACCGGCAGATATTCCAAACGCTCCATCCGAATAGTCCACAACAAAAGACGTATCCAGCACATACACGGGAAATGGTATTTCCTGATTGCCAGATTTATAGAACATTCCGAACGAAACATGCGAATTTGATTCCATATTGTATGTTCCAATTCCGAAAATATGAGTTAAACGGTTGTTGTTATTCAACCAAGCGAAATTCATTCCTGCGGCAAATCGAAGATGAGTACTTTTGTCTTCTTTCATGTATATTTTGGGAGAAGACACCTTGGCATTCAACACTGAGAGCTGATCGTGCGGTTCAGTTTTAGGAATAAAAGAATGTCCGCCAGTTATGGAAACCCAGTCAGTTATGCCAATTCCAGCATATAAAAACAGTACTTCGTAAAGTCCGGCGAAATGGTTGCTGCCGATTGGATTGGCTGTCGGCATTATAAAAACACGATTATTGGACGGCGGAATATTTTCCGTTAGCACAATTTTGTTGATTTCATAATCATAAATAGTAACAATTCCAACCAAAGTTTGCATTTTGATTCCTGTTTCTTTTGGGGTATCTTCAATTATTTCCAATATCTTACCTGATAAGATATCGCCATTTTGCAGCCACACAGTATATTCCTTGTGCATATCATACCGTTCTGCAAAATTATCCAAAGACACAGACAGCGCTGAACTGCTGGTAATTATTGTCAAAAAAATAAAAAATACATATTTCATAAAGCACTAAATAGAGGTTATTGGTAAAACTAAAAATAAAAATAATAAAAAATATTTGATAAAGAAAACATAAAGTGTTATTTTTGAAGTTATGAGCAAAGAGGAAGAAAGAAAAATACTAGAAGAAAAGAAGATTCAAGGTCGCGCAGAAGACGCGGAAGCAATTCGCCGCATTCAAAATGGCGATAAAAGCGCTTATACAATGCTTCAAAATAAGTACAAGCTGCTTATCAATTCTCTTATGCGTAAAATGGTGCATGATGAAGACGATATTGATGACTTGACGCAGGAAACCTTCATAAAAGCATATAACGCCATCGATACTTTCAATTTCAATTATGCTTTTTCTTCGTGGCTATATAAAATAGCTTCAAATACCTGTATTGATTTTTTGCGAAAAAAACGGTTTTACACCATATCATTGAGCCGGCCATTCGATGAAGACACTTCTGACACTGTTTTTGAGGTAGAAGATACTTCTAGCCTGCCAGATATGAAAATGATTAATGACGAAAAAACCGCTATCATTGAGGCTGCCATTGAAGCATTGCCTGAAAAATACAAGCATATAATCCATTTGCGGCATACCGAGGAGTTGGATTATGCCGAGATTGCCGCAAGGTTGGGCATACCGCTTGGAACAGTGAAAGTGAACCTTTTTAGGGCAAGAAAAATGCTGCAATTGGCTTTGCGAAAATATACTTCTATCTTTTAGAATTATGGAGTTGGAAAAATGCAATTGCTGCCAGAAGAACAGAAAGTTATGCTGGAAGATACAGCTGCCACATCTGCTGTTGCTTCCATCTATCATGTGATATTGTTTAACGACGAAGTGCACGATTTCGATGAAGTAATAAATCAGCTTATTAAAGCCACCGGCTGCTCTTATCCAAAAGCCGAACAACTGACAATCGAAACGCATAACAATGGCAAGGCTGCCGTCTACGAAGGCACTCTGGTTGATTGTATTCATGTCAGCTCCATCCTCGAAGAAATCGCATTACACACTCAAATCGAATTATGAATATATTTTTAATAAATTTTGTATTAGCAAATGCTATAAGCTCCTGCTTAGCAAGATATTTTGTACGGTCTGCGTAAAATTATATGCTCTTATTAGGCCAGAATTCTATCTTGTGTCCAACAGTCTGCAAATAAATGGCTTATTCAATAAAATTATATTATATTAAATTATATCTGAAACTTGTACTAATTTTCCTTTGCTTTTGGGCTGCCCATCTGTTTTATTGAAAATCAAATATACAACCAAGCTGTATACTGCTAAAAGTATCAATATAAGAGGCGGGGTTGATTATTCTTTGTATATTTGCATATAATTAAATTATCAAGATAATTATTAATTTTTATTCATAATCATAATGAACAATACTTATAATATTGGCTCTGAAAAATTGAGTTTTGAGAAGATAGATGAAATTATTAACTCCAGCCAAAAGCTGAGGCTTACCGATATAGCTAAGATGCGTATCCAGAAATGCCGCAACTACTTGGACGAAAAAATCCAGAAACAGGACAAGCCAATATATGGCATCACAACAGGCTTTGGCTCGCTGTGCAATATAAGCATATCGCATCAGGAACTCAGCCAGTTGCAGGCAAATCTGGTGATGTCCCATGCGTGCAGCGTTGGAAGTGAAGTGCAGCCTGATATCGTCCGGCTTATGCTATTGCTTAAGGCATACGCTCTGTCATTGGGCTATAGTGGCGTGCAGGTGCAGACAGTAGAACGCATCATCGACTTTTATAACGAGGATATTCTGCCTGTCGTCTATGACCGCGGCTCTCTCGGGGCTTCGGGCGATTTGGCACCGCTGGCGAATCTGTTTCTGCCGCTTATCGGTATGGGCGAAGTACGCTACAGGGGTGAAAAGCACAAAGCAGCGGATGTTCTTGCGCAATTCGGCTGGAAGCCTGTTGAACTGCAATCCAAAGAGGGACTGGCGCTGCTTAATGGTACGCAGTTTATGAGTTCGCATGGGGTTTATGCCGCCTTAAAATCTTTTAAATTATCAAGGTTAGCTGATACCGTCGGGGCATTGTCTTTGGAGGCATTTGATGGGCGCATAGAGCCATTTTATCCCCAAATACATGAAATCAGACCCCATAATGGGCAAATCGAAACCGCACGTAATATGCGGGATATGCTTGATGGAAGTGATATTATTAAACGGGAAAAGAAGCATGTACAGGATCCGTATTCATTCCGCTGTATCCCGCAAGTGCATGGCGCAAGTAAGGATACAATCAACTATGTAGCGTCTGTTTTATTAAAGGAAATTAATTCTGTAACAGATAATCCTACCGTTTTTCCTGATGATGATTTGATAATATCTGGCGGGAATTTTCATGGTCAGCCTTTGGCACTGGCTTTCGACTTTTTGGCTATCGCTTTAGCTGAATTAGGCAATATCTCCGAACGCCGTACTGCTCAGCTAATATTAGGGTTACGTGATTTGCCTGAATTTTTGGTTGCAAAACCAGGTCTAAATTCCGGATTCATGATACCGCAATATGCAGCGGCAGCTATGGTTAGCCAAAACAAGGCATACTGCACGCCTGCCTCGATTGATTCTATTGTGTCGTCAAATGGGCAGGAGGATCACGTAAGTATGGGAGCAAACGCTGCGACTAAGCTGCTTAAAATCATTGATAATATTGAATATATTTTAGCTATTGAGCTTATGAATGCAGCTCAGGCATTGGAATTTCGCCGTCCGGCAAAGACATCGCCTTATTTGGAGAACTTTTTAGCTAACTATCGAAATGTAGTTACTTTCATAGAACAAGACCGCGTAATGTACAACGACATTGAAAAGACAGTTGCTTTTTTAAATAAATATGCTTTTTAATATTTACTGTATATTAAATACAGAGAAGCATGCTTGGTTTTATTTCGACTAATATAACGAATAAAGCATAGTAGTTGTAAAATATAAGCTCTTAGCGCTTATGAAGGGAATGGTGATGTAGTTTTGCCGCGTTTGATGTGTCTTTGCAAATATTCAAACTAAGAGCAATATATTTTAATATTTGTTTATTTATAAACATATACTTATATTTGTAGTATATGTTTATATTAATA
>JAVBOP010000176.1:0-6801 GCA_031550405.1 Kapaibacterium sp. (SeqCode) | reverse complement strand
TCATCAATGATTTCAGAAAAATTGGGATGCAATGTAGGTTCGCCGTTTCCAGAAAAAGTTATAACGTCAAATTCTTCTTTATTATCCTGCATTTTCTGTAACTTAGAGCGAAGTTGCTCATGAATGATTTCTCTTGCAGGAAATTGGCTGCCCGTTTCTGCCTCATTCCAACCGCACTCGCAATACACGCAATTATAATTACAAATTTTACGATTTGCAGGCAAAATATTTACTCCAAGCGAGCGCCCAAGACGGCGGCTAAAAATTGGTCCAAAAACGTAATTGGTTCTTAAAAATGTTGCCATAATTTTTGTTTGATGAAAATTTATTGAGTTTAAGACGAAAGAATTTAGCAAATCAATACAAATTTATTCAATTTAGATTCAATATAAGAATAAAATTTAGTATTTTTACATCTTTGAGTGCGATAAAAGGCAACATGGGAATTTTTCAGCGTTTAGAAAATCTTGTTAAATCAAGTGTGAATTTTCGAGCGAATAAAATATCGAATAATTTTGATGAATTCAACGATGATGACGAGTTAAAAAGGATTATTGAGGAGCTTGATTCTTCTTATAAATCTAATTTTAATGGAGCGCAGCATAAGTATAAAACAGAATGGAAAATGCCGGTTGAAGTGCAGCAAGCATTTGAATTATTTGAAGTTAGCGAGAGTAGCTCTGTTGATGAAATAAAATCGAGATTTAAGTCAAAAATCAAAGAATTTCATCCGGACATGTTGACGGAAAAAAATGAAAACGAGCGAAAAATTGCTCACCAAAAAACGTCTGAAATATTGAAAGCATATAATGTAATTAAATCTTACAAAGGATTTTAAAATGAAAAAAATATTAGCTGAAATCGCAATTATTACAATGGTTTCCATAGCAGTTGCTTTGATTTATAACGAGCTTAATCCAAATAATATTCCTGTATTTCCCAAAAATAAGGAAGAATTGCGTGTGTCGGACTCGCTGCTTTTTCAAAATATTGCAGAGAACAATAAAAATACAGTTCCACAAAACTTTGGTGAAATTTCACAGGACACTGCAAAAAAAATCAATACATTCGATTCTGTAAAAACAGAGAAAAAATCTGATAGTTCAATTAAAAATATGATAGATACAGCGAAGATAAAAAATGAAAAAATTGATGCTAACACTATTCTTGCTAATACAAAAAAATCCAAACATAGTGATTATCAAAATGTTTCGCATAGCCAAATGTTGAAAATTGTAAATAATTATGAAAAATTTTTAATAATTGATGCGCGCCGTCCCGAACAGTACGCTGCTGCTCATATTCCTCATGCGATAAATATATTTCCAAATGACGACGAACAGGCTGTTGTAGACAAAATTTTGGCTCTTCCATCTGATAAAACCATAATTATTTATTGCGATGGCGGAAACTGCGATTTGAGTCATCACATTGCGGGTTTGCTCGAAAATTTTGGTTTTAAGCGCTTTTACATTTATGAGTCGGGATGGGCAGAATGGAGCAACAACCCTGCCTCCAAAAATATTTCCCAATAAAGTGCTGTAGAAATAATTGATTGTTCCGAAAACTAAAACTTATATGTAACGATTGAAAAATTCGATGAAAAAATGTGATATCCATATAATATATTTTGCGTTATTGATGCTGCTAAATGCTTGCTCCAGCAAGATTACAAGCGAATATACCGAGATGCACACAGAAATTTATGCAGGCGAAAGCGCTATGATTTACTGGAATTTCAAAAATGCGGACAGTGTGCTGATTGATAAAATTGATGGCGTATTTGCCCGCAAAGGCAGTTTTGAAGTTTCGCCAACTAAGACAACCGTTTATAACTTGAATGCGTTCAATAAGGCTGGAAATAAAAAAACGCTGACTTGGATTGTCAATGTTATTGGCTTGCCTCAGGCTGGACCAAAGCTGTCTCTTGGAGAAATTGGGACGTCGAATAAATCTTCGGAATATATAGCTGGTGTGGCAGAAAGTGTCGAACTTGATAGAATAAAAATAGTTGGAGGAACGTATCCGCATGAAAATAACAGTTTTTCGCTGAAATTCCTGCCATTTGATAAACATGGCAATTACATAAATAATATGGATATTCAAAGCAATTTAATGTCCATATTTACAAAGGAGTTATCAGAAGCTTGCACTATTACTGGATATAAAGAAAAAAATATTTATCAGGTTAAAAATAACTTTTGCTTTGCAATAGACAATTCGGCTGCGGCAACTGAAAATTACTGGATATTTGAGCAAATAAAGCGTTTATCGGAGCTATATCCCTTATCCGATAATTTTTTCATTTCATATTTCAATCAGAATTTTGGTGATTTTTTCCCAATCGAAAAAGATGAAAATAATCATTTCAAGCAATTTTATAATATTCCCGATCCTTCCGGATTCAATTCTATCAATAAATCTGTTGGTCAAACGATAAATTTGATGAAAGATTTTTCAGAAAAAAATATAATTATTCTGATTACACAGAGTGCTGACAATGCGTCTGTATTATATGATGAAAAAGATTTAATTTTGCACGCCCAAAAAAATAACATTCCCATACATGCTGTTGCGGTTGGCTCTACTTTTCCAACGTATAATCTTGCTTATTTGGCAAGCAAAACCGGCGGGCGCCTGTATGTTCTGGAAGCCGAGAATATCAACCTTTTGCCTGCATTGCTTCATGAAATAATTTTTTCGCAGCATTTTCATTACAATGTTGATTTTATTCCGCCAATTAGCATAAATCAGCGCGAATTGAATGTTGAGCTTTCGGTGAAGGGAGCTGAAAATTCTGACGCTAAAAAGGATAGCTATATATTTCCTCTGCGTCAGGAAAAAATCTTCTCGGAATTTCAAATACTGGCATCATTTAACGATGCCGATACTTCTGTTTCAGAAAGCTATCTTCTTTCAATTCGCAACTTAGCAGCAACTTTAATTGATAATCCAAAGTCGGTGATAGAATTGGCAGGACATTCAAGTGCAAACGAAGGCAATGCCAAGGAGTGCAATAAGATAGCTCTTTTGCGCTCGCAAAATATCCGCAAAAAGCTCATTGAATTTGGTGCAAATCCTGCTCAAATCCGCCTTTCCGTTGAAGGCGCAAGCCGACCGCTATATCTATTTCCGCAAAGCAAGTGGCAGGATGAATACAATAACCGCATCGAAATTCGCTGGCTGCTGCCCGAAGAGCTGCCTTATGAAATTCTTGCGGAAGTGGCGGTTTCAGAAACAGATGCGCAAGCGACAGTTGACAAATGGGAGCAACTAAACTATCGGGCATATTATCAACGGATTATCCAAAATCAGCGTCCAGCGTACCGCGTATTAATTTGGGGTTATGCTACCGAAAGCGACGCTCAGAAAGCCATCCGAAAATTGAAGCAGAAATACAGAAAAAACTTTGTACTAAAATAATGAATATTTTTTAATAAAGTGACATATAGCCGTTACCAATTCAATTCGTTGTCAATGGTAAGCTCATTATTTTCAATAAAATGCTTGCAGCGCAATAATAGTTCCCGATATGCTTCCTGTATTTTTTCAATAGGGAAAAAAGCTGACGATACTGAAAGTATGCGGCTTTCATCTACGAAAATTAATAAATTTTGAGATTTATTGGCAGGATCTATAAAAGTTTTTATCAAGTTGATTTCGCTATAACTTGCAGCAAATTGCGTTTTTGCAGCAATATACTCTAATTTTTCATCAGAAAACACTATTTTTCGCTTTTTAGTTCCCATATAGCACAAAACAATGGAAAATATCATAGCCATTATTCCCCCTGTGAAGTTGCTTGCCTGGAAATTTTCCGTTGGATTTAGCGAAAAATAATTGCTCAAAATCAAAAACAGACCTATGGAAAATACCAGTATTCCCAAGTAAGTAAAGCTTTTTAGAGAAACATGAATCGTCTTTTGTTGCATACGTTTATTAATTTTTTTTCATCAAACTAAAGTAAAGAAGTCACATGGTTTTATGCAATTCCTTGTTTTTTTTATTTTAAGCCTATGGGATTGCTCAGGATAGGCGGACGCTTATAGTCTTTGTCGATCTTGCGCAATTCTGCATCCTCGAACAATAAGTCACATGATATGATGCTGGCGGGAATAAAAGGCGAGCCGCCAGTAACAAACGATGCCACTACCGATGGTGCAAGTATGTTATGTACATAGTAGTTATCACCTGTCTTTATAATATCCTTGAATGTCTGCGCTGAAAAACCGGCAAGCTGCACACCGCGCACAAGCTCCTCCTTGCCGTTGGGATACACCTTATATGCCTCTATCGGCAGCATAACGCCTTCGCCGCGCGGAAAATCGAACAACCCTCCGCTAATCTGGTAGAGCGTCGTCTGCATTATATTTTGGTTCGCTATCTTCCTGATAATTATCCCATAGGGTAACTCCCTGTCCTTGCAGAGCTTAATCAAATATTTTTTCAAATCGCTATCGGACATTTGGTACTTTTTATCGGCTGTTATCCGTACATTGCTATACATTGGAGCGCCGTCACGCTTGTGTCCATTCGATTGCTTTATGCGCTTAGTCGGTACCCTGTCAGATAATAATGTTTTTAGAAAACCATTATTGACAAGCACAATATCCTGCGGCAACACGCCTTCATCGTCGATTTGGTATGAGCCGGCCAGCTTTGTTTTATCGAACTCTTTCAGAGATGGCAAATCCTCCACAGACATAAACTCAGGCAGTACGCGCCCGCCTATCTTTGACTGGAATGCCATATTGCGGTCGCCCATGGAAAATCCCACGTCCGAAGCCAATTCCCGTTGTGCTATCAGATTTGGAACAAATGTTTGAGCCAATACTTCACATGCCGCCTGACCCGTTATCAGAACAGGACCCGAATATGATTCGTCTATGCTGCCTACCTGCAAGGAATTATTAATGACCGCTGCGATTGATTTGGCAGATTTAATGATAGAGTCTTTTGAAGGTAAGTCATTGGGATCATTGCTATATGCAGAATAATAGTTCGAAACGGGCATACCATCTTCCGCCTGCGCAAATGCCGTTATTTCAATTCCCGTAAGAGAGCTATTCCTAACATACTGCACACCCTCGCTATTCATATAATATGTGGTTTCAGGCAGATATTCAACACTTACAGCCGAAGAATTGATGGCAGGGAAGTTTGCAAAAATTTTAGATACATCATTAGCCAGCTGCTCATATTTTGCAATATCAAACTTGGGCACAGGCGCCGTATCAATACTGCTAACCGGCTTGTCTATTTGCGTAAAATCCCACGTCGTATCCTTGCGTATCTTATTTTTGAGCGAGGCTTCCTTCTTCGAGAAGATTTCTGCCGACTGCTTATATGCTGCATCTGTTGCAAGCCATAGCTCGCGCCTCAAGGCAACATAATCCAGCTCGACAGGAATGGTTCTATTAATAAAAATTTCTTCATCATCGCGCGAACCAAAGAAATTGAGCCCAATATCAAAAAAATTAGTATTATCAAACCTGTAGCTTCCAACCCTTACCCTTACAGTCAGCATTGCGGATGTGGAATTATTGCTTGCAACAGTCTCGCCTAAAACAGAGCTGATAGAGCCATTGCCGTCCGTTTTCAGTGTATATTCAATATAATACGGCTTCTTCAATCCCTCAAGCTGCAGCGCATTCATCGAGCGGTTTATTTCGTCGTGCATCGCTTTGAATATTTCATCATTTGCCACAAGCTGTACTGCTATGCCTATGAATAAAATGGAGATAGCAATTATTTTTTTCATTTCACTTCCTGAATTTATAGTTAAATTACGTTTACAAATATACAAAAAAAAGCCATACCTGTCATACCGCACGATTTATGAATATTTTTTCATAAATCAAATGGCAGAGGCAATTTATTGCATGGAAAATATTATTTTTGAAGAATATTGTTTGGACTTAATTGACTGGTACTTATATGAAAAAATATGTAACCGCAGGCATAATTGCAGCATTTATAATGGCTTGCTCGCTTTTTGATACACGAAATCCGGAAGAACCGAGCGAAGATAATGGTACATTTGTTCCGCCTTCTACTCCGGGTATTGTGATTGAAAATGTAGTTAATGCTTTTGAAAATAAGAATGTTAATAATTATGCGGCATGCTTTTCAAATGCAAAATTCAAATTTACGCCGTCGGTAGAAGTTGCTGCACGCTATCCTTCGCTTTTTGAAAATTGGACTGTTGATAGTGAAAAACAGTGTTTCACCAATGCCATTGCTGCGATGAACAAAGAATCCAAGCCAATATTGTCGATATTAAACAGAGATTTCGATTTCATTTCTCAAGATTCGGCGGTGCTTGTCAGCGAATATATTATCAATTGTGAATTTTTAAATGCCAGTATTTCAAAGAATTTTACGGGCAAAGCAATATTTACTATCATGCCAGAAACGGATGGGTTGTGGCGTATTGCTGCGTGGCAGGATTTCCAGTTGGCTGGAGACACGAATAAAGACAGTTGGAGCAGTTTAAAAGCATATTTCAGGAATTGAATTGGGAGAAAATATAGCTAAGTTAATAAATTGCTATACTTAATTATTTCCATATATCCATTCCTGTATCTGCAAATGTGAAAGCAAAATGGAGCTTATATTTAATTGGCAAAGCATTAGATTTATTAAAAAAAATTAATAATATGCTATAAGTCTTTTATTGTATATTATTTATAATTGCCAACAGATCCTATGTCGATAATATTGGATTGAGATTATCTTTTATAAATCCATATTTCTTGGCGGGTTTTATCGACAATACTTGATTCTATGGCGTCGGGCATA
>JAVBOP010000138.1:0-3210 GCA_031550405.1 Kapaibacterium sp. (SeqCode) | reverse complement strand
CAGCATTCGCACAAAATCTCGCAAATACTGCGGTGCTTCCGTCCGCATCGGCGCGGTAAAGCTGCTCTCTTGCCGCCATCACAGCAGCTCGAAGTTGATTTTGCATAGGCATGGCAAGCCGATTTGACAGTGCCGTTTTGAGCAAAAGAATTGCAAAATCTAAAATAATTTTTATATATGTATGATATTTCACGATTAGAAGAAGAAGGGATAAGTACTTGTGTACTTGTGTACTTGTGCAGATGAAATTGGACAAAAGGATAGCGCCACAGGCTGTTTCCAAGCCATCATGCCTGTCTAAAAACAAGCTTTTATGCCGTATATCGGCTGCTATTATGTTGTCTAAATCTTTCATAATGGTGTTTAATTAATTGCACACCGCAAACTTAAACAATATTTACGACATATCCAAGCATTATTTTTATTTTTTTTATTTAATTTTTTGAAGGAGGGGTGTTCTTTTGAGTATTGCCTATTAAACTGAAAGTTGATAACTGCTGGGCATGAGTATCTCTTCCCCAAAAAAAAATCCTCGCCAGTCTAAAGCGAGGATTTTTCTTTTATTCATATCTATTTCATTAGCTTTTCTAATTCATCTAAATAGTTGTTCATTTTAGTTATGGTCTTATTTATTGGGTCAGGTTTGGACATGTCAACTCCTGCTATCTTCAAGGCTTCTATAGGTGTTACCGAACTTCCTGCCCGTAAAAATGATAAATATCTATCAACTGCCGGTTTGCCTTCTTTCACGATTTGTTCGGATAATGCCTGTGCCGCTGCAAAGCCGGTTGAATATTGATAAACATAAAAATTATATTGAGTTAGGTGATGTACCCTTGCCCATGACAAGCCCTCTTCTTTATCAGTTTCCATTGCATTGCCCCAATAATACTGATACCTTTCTGCGAACAGCTTGGTCAAATCATCTGCGGAAAGATACTCGCCCTTTTGTGCCTTCTCATGTATCATCATTTCAAATTCAGCAAAGCGTGCCTGACGGAAAAAAGTGGCTTGTGCATTAACCAAAAATGTTTCATATAACGAGCGTTTCTCTTCATTGGTAGTTGCCTTATTTAACAAGTAGCTAAGCAATAATGCTTCATTGGTAGTTGAAGCAACTTCAGCAACAAATATTGAATAATCTGAATAGTGATAAGGCTGTGTTTGTTCGGTGAAATATGAGTGCATATTATGTCCCATTTCATGTGCAAGCACAAAAACATCGTCCAATGTACCACCCCAATTAAGCAATACCCAAGGATGAACCCCGCAACCACAGCCATTTGAATATGCACCACTCCGCTTCGACTTGGTTTCGTATACATCAATCCAGCGGTTATTGAAAGCCAAATCTAAAGCCTTTATATATTCATCGCCCATAGGTTTTAACGCCTCTTTTACCATCTCTTTTGCTTCATCAAATGTATATTTCTTAGGTGTACCCGGAAACAATGTAACATAAGTATCATAAGGATGTATCTTGTCTAATTTCAATGCCTTACGCTTTATTTCCGCCCAGCGGTGCAATGTAGATACGTTCTTTTGCACAGTAGAAACAAGGTTGGTATATACCTCTACAGGTATATTGTTTTCATATACAGCAGCTTCAAGTGGTGATGGAAATTTGCGAATATCAGCAAGAGCGACACGGGTAGAAACACGGCCATTATAAAGAGCTGCAAAAGTATTAATAACCTTTTCATAACCTTCATAAGTACCTTTATATACACGACTTCTATATGCTCTATCTGTCGCATACAATGCAGAACGATAACGACCGTGTGTAATTTGCATATCATTGCCAAGTTCGTCTTTTATAACAGGTAATGGCAATTCAGAATCATTAAGTACACCATAAACCTTGTTAGGAATAGTGATAACAGGTCCCATTTTCGCAATAACATTTTCTGCGTCTTCAGACAGCGTATGAGGCTTCATTCTAAATGCCTGTTCTAACACGAACTTATATCCGCTTAACTCTTTCTGTTCGGTTATATATTTTTCTATAGTGGAATATGGCACGGAAAGCAGCTCGGGAGTATAAAACGACAACGAAGCCGAAATATCGCTTGCCAATTTGCGGGTTCTGTCGTCAAGAATCTGATTTTCGCCGTTGCTAACATCAGTATCGGAAAGCAGGCTTGCATACATATATAAACGAGAAAAACGCTCCCATACTTTGTAATAGTCCTTCATTGCATCTAATAGATTTTTAGATGACTTAGTGATTTTGCCCTTATGCGAGGTAAAGTTTTCGGATAGCTTGGTAACGTCCTTAAAATCCTTTTCAAAATCAGCATTCGATTTATATAAATCTGTCAAATTCCATTTGTACTTATCTGCGATTTTGTCGCGTGTCGGAATATCCTGTGCATTCACCATAATGCCTAACCCTATAAAAATAAATAAAATAAGATGAATTTTGTATTTCATATAGTTTAACCTGTAATAAAAATAATTAAAAAGTAATACCAACAAATTAGCTATGTTTACTCAAATAGCAAACATATTTTTTTACACAATAAAAATCAAAATTTCTGAATATTTATTCATAAATAATCTCTTATTATCACGTTTTTTCTACTTCAAAGCACGCAGCCGAGCTAGTTCAGAATACTGTCATTTTAGAATTAAAAAAAAACTCCAAATCTGAACCCGCGCATAAATGATATTTTAAAATATATATCCGAAACTACCATTTGTTTTGTGTCAATCAATTGACCATCTACTAAAAGTGCATAGTTATACATGCCAGCTTTTAATACACTTCCATTAATTGTAAGGTTTGCATAGCCTCTATCAAGCAAATCAAATTTTGCTATTTCTTCGCCTACAAGATTATATATGCGGATGCTTGCATTTTTTGTCTCATTTGGTAAATAATATTTAATATCTGTGTTGCTACTAAATGGATTTGGATTGTTTTGGTATAACTTAGCTTCGCTGGTTAAAATTGTTGCACCTTTCTCAAAGCCCTTACCTTCAACCGCTAAAAGTCTGGTATTAAGCTCTTTAATTGTCTCTACCAAAACGGGTATCATACCTATATAATCTGGCATTGTTACGTTGTTGTTGCTTATGTGATTGTTAACTCATAATCAAAATCATGTAAGGTTTTATCTAAAAATAAATCTAATGTAATCTCCAGCATTTTCAACGACTTAGTGTATTTTTTAGTTTTTCTGTTAAATCTTGCTAAATTGTCTCTGA
>JAVBOP010000067.1:0-6158 GCA_031550405.1 Kapaibacterium sp. (SeqCode) | reverse complement strand
TTTTTTAATGCTAATGCAGCATGTTTTCTTATTTGTAATGCAAATATTTATTTAAAAATTTGGTTTGAAATTCCATAAGATTGTGTAATATAAGCATTTAATGTGGATAAACTGCTCAAGGAATGGGTATAAGTGCATATTGTTTATTTTGCTATATTCAGGCCACCATCTATTAATAGTAATTGTGCGGTGATATATGGCGTGCAGGTTGCGAAAAAATAAACAGCCTCAAAAATATCACCGCTGGTGGCATATCTCTGCATCGGAATTTTTTCAGTAGAAATTGCAAAATGTTCATCTTCATCAATTTTCACAATTCCAGGACAAATGCAATTAACAGAAATTTTAGGCGCAAATTCACGCGCAAGCGCCTTGGTAAGCTGGATTGCAGCCGCTTTCGAGACATTATAAGGAATACGTTTTTTCCAAATTTCCAAACCGCCAAGCGAAGCAAAATTAATTATTTTGGCATTTTCATTCGCATATTTTGCAAATTCGCGAGAAGTCAAAAATTGCGAGCGAAGATTGATATTAAAAATTTTATCCCAAAAATTGGCATCAATTTGCGGATTATCAAGCGGTTGATGAAAAATTCCTGCATTATTTATTAAAACATCTAATTTGCCATAAATCGCATTTATTTCTGAAAATAAATTAATAATTTCATTTTCATTTGTTAAATCTGCTTTAAGAACAGATACTTCTATTCCGTGGTTAATTATTTGATTTTTCAGCTGAATAGCTTCTTTTTCAGAAGTATTATAATGAATTATTACATTCCATTTTTTTTCAGCGAAGCGCAAAGCAAGGTTAGCACCAATGCGTTTTGCGGCTCCTGTGATAAGTACATTTTTTCTCATTTTTTCGTTTCGTTTTGTCAGATTGCATAAAAATAGCAAAAAATTATCTATCTTTATGCGTTTTAACGAGATGATATAATTTATGAAAAAAAATAACATTAATTTTATTAATTCTGAACAACTTGCTGATATTTTATCTCAAAACAATATAATTGTGATTGCAAGTAAAAATATTGTTAATTTACTCTTCGAAATTCATCCCGTAATTTCTAAAAAATGTATTATTCTCAGTGAAGATGAAAGTATAAAAAGCATCAAAAATCTGGAATTGATTTTAGAAAAAATGATAAACCTAAATGCCAATAAAAACACACTATTAGTTGGATTTGGCGGAGGCGAAATCAGCGATATTACTGGATTTATCGCTTCCATTTTTATGCGCGGCATTCGGGTAAATTTTGTTCCGACAACTTTGCTTGCAATGGTGGATGCTGCGATTGGCGGGAAAAACGCTATGAATTTTAAAAACATCAAAAATATTATTGGCACGATTTATCAACCTGAAAATATTTACATAAATGTGAAATTTCTATATAGCTTGCAAAATAAGGACATTATAGATGGAATGACTGAAATCATAAAAATAAGTTTACTTAAAAATGTATTCTTATTGGATAAAATTAAAGCAAATTGGAATAAAATAATTAGTCGCGAAAGTGAAATTTTGTCTGAAATTATTAGAGAATCTATTAATCTAAAATTAAAAATTGTTTATGAAGATGAATTTGATTTGAATCAACGCAAGTTATTGAATTTTGGTCATACTATAGGGCATTTATTTGAATTGAATTACAATATTTCCCATGGCGAAGCAGTGCTTGCAGGAATGTATATTGAAAGCAAAATCGCATATAAAATGGGATTTATTTCAAATGATTTATTAAAAAATATTCATAATTATCTGTCATTATTAAACAATTTCGATGAAAAAAAATTTGATTTGAAAAAAATTATAAACGAAATTAATTACGACAAAAAAATTACAGGCAAAGTTATTGATTTTCCTGTAATTGATGAAATAGGAAATGCAAAATTAGCAAAAGTAAATCTTAGTGAATTCGTAAATATAATAAATAATTTTTAATGAAAATAGCAGCTATAGATATTGGTTCAAATACGATTTTAATGATAATTTGTGAAAAATTGCCGAATGGTGAGATAAAGATTTTGTGCGATGTACAGGCAATTGCAAGGCTTGGCGAGAATATCCAGCACACTGGAAAAATTTCTGAAGCGGCGATTGAACGGGCGAAAAAGGTGCTGCATGATTTCAAAAAAATATGTAATGAGCTGGCGGTCGATAAAATAATTGCATTGGCGACAAGTGCTGTTCGAGAGGCTGAAAATTCGGCGCAAGTTATTGATATTCTTAATGCTTCATTCGGTCAAACTAATTTCAATATTGACGTGATTTCTGGCGAACAGGAGGCTGAATACAGTTTTGTTGGCGCTGTGTTTTCCGACGAGGAGACGACAGTTATTGACATTGGCGGCGGTTCTACGGAATTGATTTATGGAAAAAATCGGCAAATTATCAAAAAGATAAGCATTCCTATTGGTGTTGTAAAAATCACCGAAAAATTGAAGTTGGTGCAACCAGTTGATAATGAGCAATTTAAATTGACCACTGAATATATAAAAAAATATTTATCACGAATAGATGCCAATGATTTTAGAGGAAATATCGTCGCAGTGTCGGGCACTCCCACCGCGCTTGCTGCCATTGCGATGAATTTGCTGGAATATGATGCCGCTAAAATTCATAAGTACATGTTCGATGAAATCACATTTAATCGTGTTAAAAATAAAATACTTAACGCTTCATTTGATGATTTGACCACAAAATATGGAATTGAAAACGGCAGGGCGGATGTTTTGTCTGCCGGAGTGATATTATTGGATGAATTGCTTAGATTTATGAATAAAAATTCATTTTTTGTCAGCATCTATGGATTGAGATATGGCGCAATCCGGATAAATAATATATAATCTGCAATTACCATATAAGGCTGGATAAAGATGGCGGCGGAGTAAGAAGGTGTAGGTTGTTAGAGCAATTCTTTGTATTTTAGAAAGGTATTATGTATCAATTAAACAAAAAAAGGATAATGAAAATTTTCCAATTAAAAAAAATAATGATTTTATTTATTGCTTTTTCTATTTCTTATCAAGGTTTGGCGCAGCGCGGCGTTGCATTTCCTGATTCGATAAACGACAATTTTTTCAAGGCGGTAGAGGCTCGATGGAAATATTGGGACACTATTGGAGTGGATAAGAAAAAGGGAGAATACAAGCAATTCAATCGCTGGGTGTGGTTTTGGGAGAGACGAGTGGATGAGCATGGCAATTTTCCGCCAATTGAGCGATATATTGATGCCTGGAAACAGGTAGAAAAAGAACGAAGACAGTATGATAAATATAGAAATTCACTAATGGCACCACCAAGCTGGACGGAACTTGGACCTACGGCAGACCCACCGTCTTCGGGGGCAAATGCTGGTGTTGGCAGGCTGAATATTATACGCCCCAATCCATCAAATGCCAATGAGATATGGGTTGGTTCCGCATCTGGAGGGTTATGGGTTTCCAAAAATTCTGGACAGACATGGACGGCATTGCTGCAAACTGAATTTATGTCTTTAGGCGTTTCCGATGTTGCTATTGCCAAATCCAATCCAAATGTCATATATGTTGCCACTGGCGATAATGATGGAGCAGGCTCAACCATGAAATCTTACAGCATCGGCATTATAAAATCCACTGACGGCGGCGATACATGGCAGATAGTTGGCGAGGAAATACAGTTAAGTTCAGGCAGGCTGATTACCCGATTATGGGTACATCCGAATAATGAAAACATGGTAGTGGCAGCAACAAATAAAGGCATCATGAAATCCATTGACGGCGGCAACACATGGGTGGTAACAAGCGATGCGGTGCATGCTTCCGACATGGAGCAAAAGCCGGGCGACCCTAATGTGCTGTATGCGTCCACGATGACTAATGTAGTATCTTCCCAGAACGACCCCAATTTTGTTGCAAGGACATACATACTGCGCTCAACTGACGCAGGCGATACATGGCAGACAGTAAAAGTTCTTGACAATACAAGACGCACATGTATAGAAGTAGCAAACGAGCAACAACCTAACATTGTATATGCACTGTCAGCCAATATTGCGGGCGGCTTCTACAGTTTGATATCTACAAACAATTCCGGCGATAACTGGACAGATATTAACACTTTATCTAAAAACAAGGTAAACTATTTAGGGTGGTATGACGGCACATCCGGCGGTGATCTGACAAAAGGGCAGGGATTTTATGACCTTGCAATGGCAGTAGCTCCTGATGACCCCAACACGATATTCATAGGCGGCGTTAATACATGGAGAAGCACAAATGGAGGCAAGTCTTTCTCTATCGTAACCCATTGGACTGGCGGTATGGGCGCTGCATACGTACATGCAGACATACATGATTTGAAATATGTAGGCGATAAGCTTTATTCGGCTCACGATGGCGGTTTGGACTATTCTACAGACTATGGCAAGACATGGACAGCTTTGAATAATGGGCTTGGCATTACCCAGTTCTACAAGTTTGATAATTCAAGACAGGATGCCTATAACATACTTGCCGGTGCGCAGGATAATGGCACGCGAGGATTTAGCAACAGCACATGGCGCTATGTACGCGGCGGCGACGGCATGGACTGCGCCTTTGACCCGACGGACGAAAGCCGATACTATGTGTCAATATATAATGGAGATTTTGACAGATATTCCAGTTCGGGGAAATACGATATGATTAGCCCCGGCGGAGTCTATGCTACATTTGGAGTAATAGATACCGGCGCATGGGTTACGCCTTTGGCAGTAGATCCCAGCGCACCTAACAACCTATATATAGGCTACTCAAATATATACCATTCCAATAATTACGGCAACAGCTGGCGCATGCTGACATCCAACTCATACTCATATTCATCCACTCTGAGAACCATAAAAGTGGCTCCAAGCAATGGCCAGTACATATATGCAGCTACATTAAACGGCATCAGAAAAACAGTCGATGCCGGCAAGACGTGGACAAGCATATCCTCTCCCGGCGCAGGCAGTATTTCCGACATTGCGGTGCATCCTGTCAATGCCGATACCATATATGTTTCCTATTCGAGTTTTATAGATTCGAGCAAGGTATTTATGTATGATGGCACGAAGTGGCTGAATTTAAGCGGCAATCTGCCCAACGTGCCTGCCAATACGGTATTCTATCAACCCGACTCGCCCGACAGGATATATGTCGGCACAGATATAGGCGTGTATTATGCCGAACGGAATGCGCCATACTACAAGCGCTGGGGCATGGGATTGCCTTGGGTAAGTGTTTCGGAAATCGACATGATACCGCAAGTTAAAAAGCTCCGGGTGGCAACGTATGGCAGAGGCGTATGGGAGACCGCTGTCAATGAATCGAATGAGCCTGCTATAACTATTGATTATGAAGGCGATCTGACCTTTTGCAATGGCGATAGCGTTAAATTATTTGTTGCCGACAGCGATGTCAATGATATCCTGTGGTCGACAGGCGAAACCACAAAAGAGATATGGGCAAAAAAACGCGGCATATATTATGCTATTGCGAACCCCGATGCCGAATTTTCAAGGGCAAGCAACGTGCTGACAGTAGCACCGATAATATTTAATGCTCTGAAAGTTACACCTAATAAAACTCCCGAAATATGTATCGGCGACAGTGTAGCACTTTCTGCTGCACTTGGTTTTCAGGCAGGCACATATAGCTGGAACACAGGCGATACCGGGCGCAGAATCTATGTGAAAGAGCCAGGCAAATATTGGGCATCAGCCATGTCGCAGCAAGGATGTACGGCATATTCAGACACCATTACTGTCAATACATATCCTGTGTCGAACACTCCAACCATAACGCTGCTAAAAGGTGTGCCAGAAGAAGAGGGCGGAGATACGCCTCCCGACACATTGCTTGTGGAACCCGAAGCCGTGAAATACAGGTGGCTTAAAAATAATAGCGTAATAAGCGGCGCCGATGGTCAAAGGTATATTCCTGCTGGCTCTGGCGAGTATACTGCCCAAATATCGAGCGGTGGTGAATGCTGGTCGCCTCTTTCAAATACCATTGTGGGCATCAAAGAAGCCGATATGCAGGTTCTTTCAATATCGCCCAATCCGACCAAAGGCAATATCGGCTTAACTGTAAGCTCTGATAATGCAGGATATTACAACATAGTGATTGTTGATATTGCAGGCAAAGAGG
>JAVBOP010000080.1:0-10101 GCA_031550405.1 Kapaibacterium sp. (SeqCode) | reverse complement strand
TTACAAATATACATAAAATATTTTACATGAGCAACAATAAAGGAACAATGCCAAACTTAATGGGTATCATGTTGCAAATGGCGAGCTTTGTCGAAATTTTTTGGCAATTGGTACACGATTTACATGCGGATGAGTCGTTGCGCTAAGTCTGGAATAATAAATAATATTTTTTTTGAAATACTTCAAACACACAAATAGAAAAATTAAAAAATATTCATAAAGTGTATCATACAATGCCATATTGCCAAAAAATTGTATATTGCACTTTTTAATATTATAATTACATATAAATATGAAAACAGTACTATTATGCTCGGGGCAGGGATCGCAATACGTTGGAATGATGAAAGATATTGCCGCACAACATAAGAATATCGAAAAGATGCTGCAGGATGCCGATGGCATACTTGGCTATCCTCTTACAAATATATGCTTTGAAGGTCCGCAGGACAAATTGAAAGAGACGCGTTATACGCAGCCTGCTCTGTTTTTGCATTCCGTTGCTGCCTATGAGCTAATCAAAAATAAAATTAATTTTGCAGCCGTGGCAGGGCATTCTGTAGGCGAATATGCAGCGCTGTGCATATCTCAGGTTTTGGATTTTGAAGATGCCCTTAATCTTGTTTCCTTGCGCGGTCAGCTTATGTTTACAGCCGGTGAAGACGAGCCCGGAACAATGTTTGCGGTGATAAATCTTGATGATAATAAAGTGCTTGATGTGTGCCGGAAGCTAACGGATGCGGGCAATGGCAATGTTGTTGTTGCTGCCAACTTCAATTCGCCCGGTCAGGTTGTTGTATCGGGTTCTGCCGATTATTTGCGCAACAATATAGGCGCTTTCAAGGAGGCAGGCGCCCGTATGACCAAAGAATTGCCGGTAAGCGGTGCATTTCATTCTCCTCTTATGCTGCCAGCTCAAAATAAATTGGAACAGGCAATTAATTCGATAAAATTCAATGATGCGCAAGTGCCTTTATATTCTAACGTTTATGCAAAACCATTAATAAAAGCTGATGAGATAAAGGAAGCGCTTATAAAACAATTGGTCTCGCCTGTGCTTTGGACGCAATCAATATTGCAAATGCAGCAAGACGGCTTTGACCGCTTCATTGAATTAGGTGCTGGGCAGGTTTTGCAGGGTCTCGTTAAGCGCATAATCACATCTGGCGAGATATCAGCGCTCGGTATCGACAAAGCCACCGATGCAACAGCAATATAGTGTAAGCATACGAATTTTATTAACTTATAAAATATTTACATATTCGCAAATAAATGTCTGCCAATAATATAATGAATGAAAAATGAAACCATGTCTGATTAATACAAGTGACTTAAATAAGGATGACTTAGAGCTGATATTTGCAAAGGCGAAATACTTCAAAGAGAATTATAAATACGGTGAAAAATTTAATGATTTGAAGAATATTACTGTCGCTATTGCCTTTTTTGAGCCGTCCACAAGAACCAAATTATCGTTCGATTTGGCTGCAAAACGTCTATCTGCGGACATTTTACATTTTGCTTCTGCTGGTTCGAGCATTACGAAGGGCGAGTCTCTGGTTGATACAATCCGAACGATAGATGATATGAACGTGCAAATGTATATTGTGCGAAGTGCATTCTCAGGAGTGCCGCAAATCATTAAAAATAAGACAGATAGGATAGTCATAAATGCTGGAGACGGGAAGCATGAGCATCCAACGCAGGCTATACTTGATGCGTTTACGCTGAGCGAGTATTATGGAAAAATTGCCGGTCTGAATATCTGTATTGTTGGTGATATAATCCACAGCCGTGTCGCCCGCTCCAACATTTTTGTCATGCAAACTCTTGGCGCAAATGTCAAGCTTGTGGCTCCCGGCACGCTTCTGCCACGCCACATAAACCCTTGGAATTTGGAAATAATTGACAGCATCGATGACGCCATAAATTGGGCAGATGCTTTGATAGTTCTACGTTTACAGCGAGAGCGCATGGAGTCAGGTATTTTACCGTCGATAGCAGAATTTGCTAAGTTTTACCAAATAACTTTTGAAAAATTTATTCAAAAAGACAAAATAGCACTAATGCACCCCGGTCCCGTTAATTACGGCATAGAGCTTGACTATCGCATTAGTAGCATGCCTAATTGCCTGATAGATAAGCAAGTTACAAACGGCGTATTTACCCGCATGGCAATCCTGTCGCTGCTCGCCCAAAATTTAGGATAATTTATTTCGCCTTATGGCGCGCTCCACGCCTGTCTTTCTATTTTTGGCATGTTTTATGTAATACTGTATATTGTTATATGCTGTGGACATATTGTCAATATTGTGCGACATTATGTCATGCTTCTTTTTTACGATAAAACATATTGGCATATAAATAGGCTTAATTGAGTAAACAATATATATTTATTAATAATTTTTAATTTTTACAGGTAAAAAAATGGGAAAAATCATTGGAATTGATTTAGGAACAACCAACTCATGTGTTTCGGTAATGGAAGGCTCATCGCCTGTCGTTATTGCAAATAGCGAAGGCGGCAGAACTACGCCGTCTATGGTTGGTTTTACAAAAAATGGCGAAAGGCTCGTTGGACAGGCTGCAAAACGTCAGGCAGTTACAAATCCAACAAATACCGTGTATTCAATCAAACGCTTCATGGGTCGCAGATTGGACGAGGTAAATGAAGAAACTGGCATGGTGCCGTATAAGGTTGTGCAGTCCTCTGACGGCAATACAATCCGCGTTGATATTGACGGCAGAGAATATTCTGCTCCAGAAGTTTCTGCGATGATATTGCAAAAAATGAAGCAAACTGCGGAGGAATATTTAGGACAAAAAATTGAGGAAGCTGTTATTACAGTGCCGGCATATTTTAACGATGCACAACGCCAAGCTACTAAAGATGCTGGTGAAATTGCTGGTCTTAAAGTGAAACGTATCATCAATGAACCTACTGCTGCTGCTCTTGCTTATGGGCTTGACAAAAAAGGCAAAAACATGACTGTTGCCGTGTATGACCTTGGCGGCGGTACATTCGATATTTCTATTTTGGAAATCGGTGATGGCGTTTTTGAGGTAAAATCTACAAACGGCGATACGCATCTTGGCGGTGATAATTTCGACCAAAGATTGATTGATTTCTTGGCTGATGAGTTCAAAAAATCAGAAGGCATTGATTTGAAAAAAGACCCAATGGCATTGCAACGCTTGCGTGAAGCATCTGAAAAAGCTAAAATAGAATTATCACAAATGCTCCAAACTGATGTAAATCTGCCATTTATAACTGCAACTCAAGATGGACCAAAGCACTTGAATATCAATATAACTCGTGCAAAATTTGAAAATCTTTGTGCGGATCTATTTGACAAAACGCTTATTCCTGTTGAAAGTGCAATGCGTGATGCAAAACTTACTCCAAGCCAGATAGATGATATTATCCTTGTTGGCGGCAGCACACGTATTCCAAAAATTCAGGAATTGGTTAAAAATTTCTTTGGCAAAGAGCCATCAAAAGGTGTAAATCCTGATGAAGTTGTTGCAATTGGTGCAGCTATTCAGGGCGGTGTTTTAGCTGGCGATGTTAATGACATTTTGCTATTAGATGTTACACCGCTTACTCTTGGTATTGAAACTCAAGGCGGCGTTATGACCAATATGATAACATCTAATACTACAATTCCTACCCGCAAAACAGAGATATTCAGTACAGCTTCCGATAATCAAACATCAGTCGAAGTGCATATTTTGCAAGGTGAAAGACCTATGGCACGCGATAATCGTTCGCTTGGCCGTTTCCACCTTGATGGTATTCCACCTGCACCACGCGGCATTCCGCAAATCGAAGTAACATTTGATATTGATGCAAATGGTATTTTGTCCGTGAATGCGAAGGATAAGGCAAGTGGCAAAGAGCAGAATATTCGTATTGAGTCTTCGAGCGGTTTAGCGAAAGAAGAAATCGAAAGAATGAAAGCTGAAGCCCAGAAAAATTCTGCAGACGATAAGAAGCGTAGAGAAGAAATTGACTTGAAGAATCAGGCAGATGCTTTGGTTTATTCGACAGAAAAGCAGCTTTCTGAATTGGGCGACAAATTGCCAAGCGAGCATAAACTCAAGATTGAAGACGCGAAAAATAAGCTCGCACAAGCAATTAAAGATGACAATATTGCGTTAATTCGTACTTGCATTGATGAATTGAATCAAATCTGGAGTGCAGCTTCAACACAAATGTATAACCAAACTGGTGGTGCAACACCTCCTCCACAAGATGCAGCTGGTTCGGCAGATAGTGGACAAAAACCAAACGATGGCGGCGTAGAGGAAGCCGATTATACAGTAGTAGATGAGAAATAATACACATATAATTTGCACATATCATTAAAATAAATTCATAAAGGGCGGGGTATTTTCTCTGCCCTTTTTATATATCCCGTCCTACTCATGATTTAATCTTATATGGATGAGGCACTTGGCGACCATTTAAATATTCATATCATTCAATATGACCTTGAAATGCTAAAAAATTCTATTATTTTTTGTATTTTTAGCGCAATATTAAATAATGATGTAGCATTGCATTATGTATGTAACACAAAAAACGAAATTAATAGAATATATATCTAAGTATATTGATATAAAGACACTTATGATTGCAATAACGATAGTGGTCATAGGCTTATTATCGCTATATAGCACGTCTACCAACATCGATTCTGAATTAAATTTATTTAATAAACAACTAATTTCAGCGCTATTAGGCATTGCTGTCATGGCAATTGTAGCATATTTGCCGACCAATTTCCTTAAATCTGGCGCAATCGCATTTTACGTGGCAACCATATTGCTGCTCGTTGCGGTGCTATTTTTCGGTACGGTTGTGAATGGAACAAAAGGCTGGTTTAGATTGGGCAGCATGTCGTTTCAACCTGCAGAATTAGCTAAAATCAGTGTTATTCTGCTCGTCGCACGATACCTGTCGCAAAAAGGCAACTCCGTAACAAATATATGGGATATATCAATTGTTACCGCCTTTATGCTCCTGCCCGTTATCCTTATCAACCTGCAACCGGATTTTGGCACCGCACTCGTCATTTTAGTAGCATTTATCGGCATCCTGTATTGGGGTGGATTCGATGCATTCTTCTTATTTTTAGCCATTTCCTGCGGCGGCGTTATGCTTGCATCGCTGAAAAGCGTTTCCGCCTTCATTATCATCGCCTCTATTTCCACAATATTGTTAGTATTTTTCAAGAAAAAAATATATATATACATTCCAGCGGTACTTTTGATAATAGGAGTAGGCTTGGCAAGTCCAGTATTATACGATAACTTAGCCTATCACCAAAAACTAAGAATTGATGTTTTTTTGAATCCGGGAACCGATCCGCAAGGTGCGGGATACAATGTGCTGCAGTCTGTTATGGCTGTCGGCAGTGGCGGCATAACCGGCAAGGGCTTTATGCAAGGAACACTTACGCAGCTTGAGTATATTCCCATGCAGTGGACCGATTTCATATTTTCCGTTACGGCTGAAGAGTTTGGTTTTATGGGCAGCATGTTGGTGATAATTTTGCTCCTATCGCTGGTATATCAAGGCATCAGCATCGCTTCGGCTTCTAAGGACAGGTTCTATTCGACGCTTGCGATTGGCGTTGCAGCGATATTTCTTTTCCACATTTTCATCAATGTTGGCATGGTTATAGGCATCATGCCGGTTATGGGCATTCCGCTGCCGTTTATGAGCTATGGCGGCACCTCTCTCATGGTCAATTTAGCTCTGGTTGGTCTGCTTTTAAACGCCAACAGAAACAATATTCTCAAGGCAAAGTCATAAGTTGCGGCTTGTTTTTGTCAATAATATTTTTACATTATTTATGAATATTTTTTCATAAATATATATATTCAAAAAAAACAGTCAGAATTGGAGATTATTAATATCGCTATTTTTTGTATATTTGAAAATTATTAATATTTGAGTAAACAGGCTGTTATGAAAAAGTTGAAGATTGGAATTTTGTGGCATCAGCACCAACCATATTATAAATATCAAAATGAATTTATGTTGCCGTGGGTCAGGCTGCACGGAGTAAAAGATTATTATGATTTGCCTGCTCTGCTGAATAATTACCCTAATGTCAAGCAAACATTCAACTTAGCACCATCACTGATGATGCAGATAGATGATTATATCAATAATGTTACTTTTGACAGGGTACAAACGCTAACCCGTATAAAAGCAAGTGAATTAACCGCACAGAACAAACTCGATATTATTAACAATTTCTTTACTTTAAATTACGAAAATCTGCTCTACCCAAATCCACGCTTCCGCGACCTGTTCGATAAATGCCAGAATATTGAAAATGCAATGGATAATATGCAGACGCAGGATTGGCTGGATTTGCAGGTCTGGTATAATCTGGCTTGGATTGGCTGGATTTCGCGTAATTCGCCGATTGCTAAGCGGTTATTTCAAAAAGGGTATGGATTTACCGAAGAAGAGAAACTGATATTGCTCGATTTTCACAATGAGATTCTTGCTAAAATTACGACGGAAATGGCTTATCTCCAGAAGTTGAGGCAAATTGAAATAAGCTGCTCGCCCATGTATCACCCGATTTTGCCGCTGCTTATTGACTCTAATTCTGCCAAAGAGGCGATGCCGAAAGTTGAGCTTCCGACACCTGTTTATAAATATCCCGAAGATGCTAAGCATCAAATAATGCGCGGCATAGAGTATTATGAAAAAAAATTTAATAAAAAGCCCGCTGGTATGTGGCCAAGCGAAGGCTCTATTTCCAATGAAGCGCTTGATATGATTGCAGAGGCAGGCATTAAATGGATTGCATGTGACGAAGGAGTGCTTGCAGCTTCAATGCCTGATTATCAGCCAACCTACAAGTATTTCCCGCATAAAATTCAAACAAAAAATGGCGAATTAAGCATATTTTTTCGCGACCACAGTTTATCTGATAAAATTGGCTTTACCTATTCAAATTGGAATAGTTACGATGCTGCTTGCAATTTTAGAGAAAGCCTGCTCCAAATTCGCAGCAATATTATTGCAAATCATGGTGAAGAGGCGCTTGATTACGCTATGGTTCCGGTTATTCTCGACGGTGAAAACTGCTGGGAATTTTATTACGATAATGGCATACATTTTCTCAATGATTTTTTTGCAATGCTTAGCAATACCTATGAGATAGAGACGGTTTTGTATTCTGACTGCATGAATTTTCCCAAGCCTGATTTCCTCCCAAAATTGGACAGTATTCGTGCAGGCTCGTGGATTAATGCCAATTTCAGCATTTGGATTGGGCATGATGACGATAGAAAGGCGTGGAATATGCTTTCGGCATTGAGGCAAACAATTGCGGCAAAGAAGGCGGAAATCCCGCAGGACACGCTCGCCAAAGTCATGGAAGAGATTTATATCGCTGAAGGTTCGGACTGGTTTTGGTGGTACGGACCCGAGCATAATGCTCCTAATAAGCGTGATTTCGATACGATATATCGTTGGAGATTAACAGAAATTTATAAAATATTGGGAATAGCGCCTCCAGATGAATTGTCCTGTCCTGTATCAAATTATGATACTTCCGTTCAGTTTACTTTGCCGGCTGCTATGTTTACGCCCCGCATATCGGGTAAATCAAGCACGGTGTCCGATTGGGAAAAATCAGGCATATTTTACTGTAATTCCGACATGTCCACAATGCACCAAACAGGTGAAATTGCGTCACTTGTACGGTTCGGATTTGATGACGAATGGATATATTTCAGAGTTGAATTTTTGGATTTCTGGGAAAAAGAAAACAGCGTTGAATTAACCGTTGAAAATGAGCATATTGCATTCTCCTTATTGCATGAAAACGACTGTACCTCATGCAATTCCACGGAAGGAGCAGCGGTGAAATTTGCTTTTAGCGATACATTTGATATTGCAATCAGACGTTCTCATAATCTTAACAAAATTTCATTTAAATTAGCAACAGCAACGCCTGACTGTAAAATAGTATATCCATCTAAGTCCAACATTTCATTTAGCTTATAACTTTATGCGGGGAGGATTGAACTCTATACTTGAGAAACAATTATGACTGAATTGACAAAGCGTATATTAGTTGCAGCTATTGGCATTCCTGCGGCGTTTGCAATTGTGCTATTGGGCGGGTGGTATTATTTTGCCGCTATACTCGCTATCTCAATTCTCGCCTTGTGGGAATTCTATTCCATAGCTGAAAAAAAAGGCGATAACCCATTTAAAATATTAGGATTAGCTGTTGATATTCTATTTTTTGCAATAGCATTTTATTTTTTAGAGCATAGAATTATTAAAATAAATTCATTTAATATGCTCGCAATATTCATTATTGCCAGCATTATTTTTTCGATACTCACCCTGCTTTTTGCCCTGTTCCAGAAAAATAATAACATGTATGCCAATGTTGGCTCAACTCTGACGGGACATTACTACGTCTCAATATCCATGCTTACACTGCTGTTTATACGTTTGGAAACGAGCTTCGATGTCGGCAATAATGCCTATTTCGTGCTTATGATGTTTTGCTCTATATGGATATGTGATTCTGCGGCATATTTTGTCGGAAAAAAATTTGGTAAGCACAAGCTATTAGAGCAGGTTAGCCCTAAAAAAACTATGGAAGGCGCGATTGCCGGTTTCTTGGCATCAACGGCATTTTTTCCTGTTGCTGCCCATTTTGCATTGCCAAATTTTTTGAACATACATGCCATTGCCATTGGCTTAATTATAGGTATATTCGGACAGTTAGGCGATTGGGTGGAATCCAGATTCAAGCGGGATGCAGGCGTCAAAGACAGCTCGAATATAATTCCGGGACATGGCGGCATACTTGATAGATTCGACAGCATAATATTTGTTGCTCCGATTATTTTTATCTATTTATTATTTTTATATTACAAGTTATAATATGATTATTTATAAGCAACTTACAGAATTACCTCAAGAATATATAGAACACTGTATAGCGGTATTCCTTGATGAAGATAAGGCTGACAGCGATTATACCACCGAATATACCGTTCCAGACAACATGCAAAGCACTGCAACTGTTGAGGCGGAAGATGATTTGGTATTTGTCGGCAAAAATATCATCAAAGCGATATTCAAGGGGTGCAACACGGAGGTGTATGCGGAAGATGGCGATATTATTAAGCCGGGCGATGTGATTGCGAAGATAGAAGGCAATTCTGCATATATTCTCTCGCGCGAGCGGGTGATGCTCAATCTGGTGCAGCGCCTTTCGGGCATTGCAACCTCTGCGCGCAAATATTCTGAAGCTGTGAAAGCATATAATGTAAAAATATTCGATACCCGCAAAACGACGCCGGGCTTGCGGTTGTTCGAGAAATATGCAGTAAAGGTTGGAGGTGCATTTAATCATCGCCTCAATTTAGAGACAGATATTTTAATCAAGGACAACCATATATGTGCTGCCGGTGGAATTAAGCAGGCGGTGCAAAATGTTCTGATGCACAAAAAGCCTGATATGGCTGTCGAATTGGAGGTTATATCACTGGAACAAATCGAGGAAGCTCTGCCGTTGGGCATAGACGGCTTTCTCTTGGACAATATGCGTCCCGAAATGATACGCAGGTGCGTTGAGCTGATTCGCTTATATCCTGGCGGCGAGAATATTTTTGTCGAAGCTTCCGGCGGCATTAACTACGACACGGTAATTGAGTATGCGCAAACCGGCGTTGACGGGATTTCAATCGGTGCACTAACTCACCGTATCGTATCCGCAAACATCCATCTAATATTTTAAATAATATCCCTCTTCATACAACAGATAGCTCTGCTATATTGCATAATATAAAGCCAGTAAAGATATTGGAAATATGCTGTACTGGCAGACGTAAGATAATAGATATTGTTTTTTTATTAATACGGTATTAATCCTGTAAGAGTAAGTCATAGTTAGGACAATGTTACCCCACCTTTCACTCGTAAATTACAGCCCTCAAGCATTGGCCTGTTCAGCGTGGTCAATCCGGTGGCGGCTGTGACCTACAAATTTTTATTTTCTTGAATGGCGCCGGTTTTAGATTTTAAGATGGTGTATATCTGTT
>JAVBOP010000055.1:0-6800 GCA_031550405.1 Kapaibacterium sp. (SeqCode) | reverse complement strand
CCTTGTTGGGAATGAAAAAATACTACATAATAAATTCAATTGTCAAAGAGCGATAATATGTTTCCTAACTATGTTTTTTGTATTCCATTGCAGGATGTTTGTTTGCCGAGACAAGAAAATGAAAATCATACATATAACATTTGCATTCCTATCATGGACTATTAATTTCCAACATAAGAAATGCCATTTCCAACGTAGGGCAGCACATATCCTATGTTGAATATGTATTGTCTAAAAAAGGGAACATGTATCTTATCTATAATTATAGAATGTATTTCAATATGTACACTATGTTAAAACATGGGGTTGAAAAAATGTGATACTTATCAATCCTGTACTTTAGTGCAGGGTAAATGTTGTACTATACACATACCTTAACAATGGGTTGCAACCCATTGCCATACTTTGGGCATACAAATGGTATTAAGGGTGATATTCATACAATTCTGAAACGACGCTCGGGCTGCTCAACCTGAAATCGCCAAACCCTGTGGCGTCGTAAAAAATGAAAACCCGATTGTTGTAGTATGTCCATTTTTCATAAACCGTCGAGGTCGAATACGCCGAAGAGCTTGACCTGTCAACGGCATTCGGCGGACCATAAACCACGAACACATGCCCCTTGTCGGTCAGCCAACCCTCCGTGTAGGACTTGAAATTTTTATTGGCATAGTCGATACGGTAATAATATTCCTCCAGCGCCTCGTTCCGCTCCGTATTCGGCGTTGGGTCGAATTTGCGCCAGAAATCTTCGAACCGCTTCAACTTGTCCTTGTCATTTTTTGCTTCTTTTATGGATTTAAATTCAGAATTGCTTGCTACATACCGCATTTGGCGAATAGCGTCATCCAAGTTTGCAGATATTTTAGACAGCAGATGCGATACATTCCTTATTGAACGCTGAGTAACAGCCAATATGTCATTATTGTCTGCCGCATTTTTTGAAGCAGGATAAATCGTTATTTTTAATGTATTTAGCTTTCTTCCGTAATTTATAGTATTCGGGAAATGAATATAGATTTGGCTTGTTGCGCTATCCTTTATGTTTTTAACAGTGTTATCCGAATAAATGACTTCTTTTGTTTCATTGTCAATTATTTCGCTGTGGATGCTAACCTCATTATAATGCAAGCTGTTATAAAGTTCAAAGAAAGCAAAATATCCAGACTGCAATGTACCAATATTATCAGAAATATGCGGCGTGATTATGAATTTTTTTTCATTTTCTTCTATGGCACTCACCAGCAAAATACCGCTTGACGAAATTGGATATTCAGAAAAATTTACCAGCGTCATATTCCGCCCTTTTTCATACTCGTTTTTAGAAAACGAATCATGCAAAATCGTTTTGATTTTGTAATTTCCCGCCGGCAAATAGTACTGTTCCTGAATTTTAGAGAACTCGCCATTTGCACTCTGAGCTGCAGTGTATTCCTTAACCTTTATAATTTTATCGTATTTATGCGTAACTACTTTGTTGTTCAATGAATCAGTAATGTTAACAATTAGTTCATATTTTGCAACATGAGATTCACCCGTATTCGTAAAATGCAGCGTCTTGTTTGGAATGATACAAAAAAAATCAATGCGAGCAGAATCCGTCTTATCTCCCTTAAAAATAACAGCATCCATATAAAAATCCTCCTGCTCCGAATCGGATTGTGCCGCCAGATAGAAATTGGATATAAGCGCCATCGCAAAGAATATTTTTCTCATGATTAGTAAATAAGCTGATTGAAAAACAGCATTAAGATAAGCAATTTTGGCTAAACAATTGCTATAATTCTAAAAGATTGATATTTTTTGGTGGTGATATTGAGAAGGTATGAGCTTCGAAAAATAGCTAAATAGCTGAGGTTATTCTTCCGGGCGAGCTTTGGCGGTTCTTCTTTATGATCGTGGCAAGGCAAGTTATGGCTTGCTTTGCCAATGGACATTTTCTTGCTAGAATAATTTATTTTTATTTTTTTAGAGTGTTCTGCAAAGATTGCAGTGGCATTTATCAGCACTGTTTTGAATTTATTTTTTTCAACATCCTTGATAATTTCGCAGCTCTGGCTTTCCGAAATGCTATAAGCAACACCTACTTGAAATTGGGTGCAATATTCCCTATAGTACGTCAACAAAAGCAGTAACCTATTTGTATTATTCAATTTAATAGGAGTGCCACGACTTGAATATTTTCTGGATTTGGATTTATTTTTGTTCAATATTTATCGCTTCGAGAGCTCGTGTGAAAACTTTTTTTGTTTTTTTATCAATGTAAAAAAAACAGTGCAATCTATTCCATGCTCTGTTTACTCTGCTTAAATAACATACAATTAATGCAAATGTAACAGATAGTATGAATATTACGCCAGATTGGGCATACCCTGCGAATATCCTTAATTTTCTATTGTCTGCACAATTATGGATATTTTTTCATAATTATCTTCCAGCAAGCTTTAAACCTTCGTCTAATAATTCGCTGACTCTGCCCATTGAATCGGCTTCGGCATAGAAACGGATTAACGGTTCGGTGCCAGAGGCGCGGATAAGAAGCCAGCCATTTTCAAAAAAGAATTTGTAGCCATCTCGTGTAGAAATGTTTAGCACATTTTCTTTGCCCAGTTTAGCAGGTTTTTTTTCTACTGCTGCAAGTATAGATTTCTTTTGCTGGGGTGTAACCGTGACATCTCGCCGCATAAATCTGTGAGGTCCAAATTCTTCATCCAATTCAAGACAAAGCTCTTGAAGCGACATATTGCGGACTACCATAGCTTCCAGCAATAGCATGGCATTAAACAGACCATCACGTTCCGGTATGTGCATAATGGTGCCTAAGCCTCCAGACTCCTCGCCACCTATAAGCACAGTGCTGTTTGCCATTAATTCAGCGGCGTATTTAAAGCCGACAGGCGTTTCTCGCAGGTCAATGCCTTTCTTTTCGCAGTATTTATCGACCATCGAAGTAAGCGATACCGTTTTTACGACAATGCCGCGCTTCTTCTTTTTTTCGTATAGATATTTCAGCAGTATCATGAAAATTTTATGCGAATCGACAAATGCGCCTGTGTGGTCTACCGCTCCAAGCCTATCAGCATCACCGTCAGTTGCTATGCCAATATCAAACTTGCCGTCCTTTACTTTTTCCATAAGCGAGAATAAATTTTCCGCAATCGGCTCGGGGTGATGAATATTGCCAAACGATGGATTAAAGACATTGTGTATTTCTTTGGCGTCGGGAAGTAGAAATTTAATGGTATTTATTCCAGCGCCATACATTGGATCATATAGTAATTTAATGTCTGCCTCTCGGATTTCCTCAATCTTTATCTTCTTTTTTATAAGGCGGATATACGATTCTTTGGCATTGAACATTCGTATCTTTTTTTGCTCAATATATGCTTCGAGAGACAGGAGCTTTATTGATAATTTTTTATTTTTAATTTTATTTAATTCTTCTTCAAGTTCTGCTATTTGACCCGGAGTTGCAGGACCGCCAAAAGTTGCTTTTAGCTTATACCCATTATATTCCGGTGGGTTATGGCTTGCGGTAATCACAATACCCAGATCTACGCTTTTCTGTTTTGTATGGAAAGAAATTTGCGGAGTAGAAGATATCTCATCTGTCAAATGCACAACTATATCCTGGCTTGCAAGAATTAGCGCCACTTCCGTTGCAAATTCCTTAGATAGAAAACGAGAATCATAGCCAACAACTACGGCAGGTGGCTTTGTTTTCTTGACTTTCTTATTTTTTAAGATATACTTCGCTGTTGCGTAGGCAACAATATCCAAGTTTTCATAAGTAAAATCTTTGGCGATCAAACCTCGCCAGCCATCAGTTCCAAATTTTATCATAACAAAACCATGTAAATATATTATTAATTTTTTTGCATTTGCATTTTTCTTCTGTCGTTCGGTCGATAGATTTATAATTTAAAAATATTTTAATTCAAAACCGCTCAAGTGATTTAATTATTGCAGTTAAATGTATTGGTTGAGTTTTGATCATCCATTTACACAAATGCAAATATAATAAAAACCTGCTATAAAATAAAAATAATAATTAAAATGGAGAAAGATTAATGCTGAAAAAATCGTAACTTTGCTTTTGGTTGCAAATCTTTTGAGTTTATGCAGAAGCTCTTCAAAGCATGCATAATATTTATTCTGCTTCGTCCTGTCTGTATTTTTTGTGAAAGCTGAAAAATAAAAAATATGCGATTAATATTTCCGTACTTGCACAAAATGTGCTATATTTGAAATTTACAACATACTTATCGCATTCCTTGATTATGAAAACACTAACAAATGATATTGCCGCAATGCGCCGCTGCCTTGAACTTGCTTTGAACGGCATTGGCAATGTTTCGCCAAACCCTTTGGTAGGAGCGGTTATTCTCGATAATGGCAGCATCGTAGGCGAGGGTTGGCACAAGCGGTATGGCGATATTCATGCTGAAATTGACGCCATGAATAATGCCAGCTGCAAGTCCTTTGCTGGAATGACGCTTGCAGTTAATCTTGAGCCGTGTTCGCATTTTGGCAAACAGCCTCCGTGCATTGATACGATTATAAAAAAGCAGTTTTCCCGTGTTATTATCGGCACGCAAGACCCCAATCCGCTGGTTGCTGGCAATGGTATACGCAAGCTGAAAGAGGCAGGCATTGAGGTTATAACAGGTGTGATGGAAGATGATTGCAAATGGATAAACCGCTTCTTTTTCAAGCATATAACGCAAAAGATTCCATACGTCGTGATGAAGGTTGCGCAGTCTTTGGATGGCTGCATAGCAACGTCTTCCGGGGAGTCGAAATGGATTACGAGCGCCGAAAGCCGCCGCCGCAGCCATGTTCTACGCAGCGAAGTTGATGCTGTTTTAGTGGGAATCAATACCGTTATTGCTGACAACCCGATGCTTAATGTACGTCTCGAAAATCAAGAACTAAAAAGGGTGTCAATGCCTGCAATCGTTATATTGGACAGTAAGTTACGAATTCCGATTGAAAGTAATATCATACAGCAGTGCGCAGATAGAAAAATAATTATTGCATATTCTGATGAAAATATAGATAGACAAAAATACAGTTATCTGGAAAAATCAGGAGTATTATTAAAAAATATTCATAATTCTCTGCCCTTTCTTTTGGATGAACTATCTCTAACATTTCAAATTTCATCTTTGCTGGTAGAAGGTGGAGCTTCCGTGTTTAGTGCCTTTATAAATAATGACTTAGTTGATGAGCTTCACATATTTTATGCTCCAATTATAATCGGCACCGGACTGCATGCTTTTTCCAGTGTCAAAAGCACAGCTTTATCTAATTGTCGCGCCTATCGTGTTGCTGGCAGCCTGCAAAGCGGCATCGATGAGCAAATTATGCTTCTCCGGAAATAGGCATTGCATTGCTTTCCAAGCTTGTGTGAAAACTTTATTTAGGCTATTCGTTCTTCAAATATTGTTGATGTTATTATGTACTTTTTTTATGCAGGTAGAGCATTATAAAACGTATTCCATACCAATTCCTTGAATAATTTATCCATATTAAATCGTTATATAGCATAATCTTATGGAAAAAAGAGATAAGAGGTAAATATTGAAAAATAAACAATGGTACTTAAAAAAACAAAAAGCTCACGAAATGTGAGCTTTTTAATGTTTTATATAAGCTATTCTATGCTAATTTTTCGAATCTTGCTTGGAAGAAACGCAATGCTTTTGGCTCATAAACCATTTTCAAACCTCTTCCTTGTTCTTTGTTGTTGTAAAGATCAATTACCGCTTCTGCTACAACATCAAAGTGTGATTGGGTATAAACACGTCTTGGGATTGTCAAGCGAATAGTTTCCAATTTTGGTTTGTGTTCGTGACCAGTAACTTTATCTCTACCTGCAGAAACAATACCGCGTTCCATTGAACGAACGCCAGAATGAATATATAAATCTGCTGCAAGTGATTGAGCAACATATTGCTCTTGAGGAACATGTGGATAGAATTTACGAGCATTAATAAATACACCGTGTCCGCCGATTGGATTAACAACAGGAATGCCTGCTGCAATCAATTTGTTGCCAAGATATTCTGACTGAGCCACACGATGAGCCATAACATGGTCTTGACATGCTTCTAACATACCGCGAGCCATAGCTTCCATATCACGTCCAGCCATTCCGCCATAAGTCTGCAAACCTTCGTAAACGACAACCATACTACGCATATCTGTAGCTAAATCATCATCATTACAAGCAGCAAAACCACCAATGTTTGTATGGAAATCTTTTTTACCTGAACAAGTAGCAACATCGGTATAGCTGCACATTTCGCGTAAAATTTCCTTAACAGATTTATTTTTATAGCCTTCTTCACGTTGTTGAATGAAATAAGCATTTTCCATTGCACGAGTTGCATCAAGAACAACTTTAATGCCGTGTTTATGAGCTAATTCGCTTGTAGCTTTAAGGTTAGCCATAGAAACAGGTTGGCCGGCTGCCAAGTTTACAGTAACACCGATAGTGATATAAGCGATATTTTCGCCGCCAACTTTTTTGATGAGGTCTTCAAATTTGTTTAAATCAACATTACCCTTGAATGGTTGTTTTGCTTCTGGATCGTGAGCTTCATCAACGATAACATCAACAAATATACCACCTGCAAGTTCTTGATGTTCTCTTGTTGTAGTGAAATACATATTTCCAGGAACATATTGACCTGGTTTAATTAATGCTTTAGATACCAATTGTTCAGCACCACGCCCTTGATGTGCAGGAACTAAATGTTTGTAGCCAAAACATTCATACATTGCATTTTCAAGAA
>JAVBOP010000097.1:0-2959 GCA_031550405.1 Kapaibacterium sp. (SeqCode) | reverse complement strand
ACATTAAAGATAGTATTTCCAGAGCACGAACAGGTACCGAACTATGGCAGCTGTTTCTTATTCTCGCCTTATTATTCGCCATATCCGAGATGTTAGTACAAAAGAATTTCAATTTCCGCAGCAATGAATAAATGATTATTTATGAATATTTTTTATTAACAATTAGTAACAATTCCTTATATCCAGCAATATTACTACTCGAATTTATAAGGGTTTTTTCTATAAAAGCATGCTCCTCTGGACTAAAAACTGATGGACGATGTCCAGTTTTTTTGTGACTCAGCAATTCTATAATGCCGCCACTTAAATAGCTTGTACGCCAAGTACTTAGTGTATTTTCGCTCACCTTCAAGATGCCGTGAAGCGAATCAAGCGTAATTTCACCTGAATATTTTTTTATTTGTATCAACATTTTTATGCGAGGAGCAAAAAGCGTTCCAGCATGTTTTCTTAATAAATTTTCAACTTCTCGTTCACTTTCTGCAACATTAATGATTTTTATCTTAGAATCCATACGCAAACATAACATTTTTTGGGGAAATAAAACAACTATAAATTTGTATTAGCAAATGGTATTAGCATTTCAAAGGGGCAGAAATTGAGGCATTGCAACTTTATTGTTGCTCATTTTCTGCTAATTTATTGTATTATAATATACTTAAATGAAATATATGATTCGTTTTTAAAAATTCAATAATTCCTTTATTTATAAGGAGATTACAAAAATCAAGGCAACAATAAAGGAACAATGCCATTTTAAAGGGGCAAAAATTGAGGGGGCATCGTTCATTTTTTCATTCATTTTTTGAATTAGCTGGCGCTGTTTTACGCTCTTGTAATGGTTGAGCGTCGTGCTGATGTCCCGATGCCTCATGATATTCTGCACATCGGGGACGTCCATGTTATAATTTTCAAAAAGTCTGTCGGCAAAACTTCTACGTGTGCCGTGCAGCCCACGCCCAGCAGTTTTTATTCCCAGCGCTTCCTCCGCCCTGCGGATAAATGTATTTGGCGTGAGCGGACTTTGCCAGCGGAACAATTTGTCATTATCTTTAAGTCCTTTTAATTCAATAACTTGCTTGATAATATTCACAGCCGTTTCAGTTAAAAGTACAAACTCCTGCTCGTTTTTGAAAATTTTGTTAGCCATTAAAATACGATTTTTTTTCAAATCAATATCCTTCAATTTAATATTTACAGTCTCGCCGCAGCGGCAACCCGTATGCCATAAAAAGTGGAGAAAGAGGTACATTTCAGGGTCTTTTTTCTCAAAATAAGCCGCAAGCATGTTAAATTCTTCCTTTTCATAGGGCGGTTTGACCTTCACCACTCGCGGCCGCTTGTACTTTTTGATGTAGTTTTTGGCAGGAATATGATTTTGGTCTTCATCGCTTGCCCAATTCAAAAAATTGCCTACAACAATTAAATAATTATTAATTGTGTCGACAGCGAGCGAGCTCGAATTTTCTGCAAACTTCTTGATTTGCGCTTTTACATTAATTTTGGAATTAGCAAGAAACTCTGCGAAACAGTGGCACAAAGATGAGCCAAATAGTGAATTTTACATCATTGAAAAAGCAGGACATTGTGCAAACATGAACAATGCGGAGAAATTTAATGACATCGTGATGACTTTTATAAGGACGAGATAGTGAAAAACTACCCCCAACTTGCCGGCATTGTTCCTTTATTGTTGCCTTGATTTTTGTAATCTCTTTATAAATAAAGGAATTATTGATTTTTTAAAAACGAATCATATGTTTTATTTAAGTATATTATAATACAATAAATTAGCAGAAAATGAACAACAATAAAGTTACAATGCCCAATCCGCACAAATTATTAAAAAATATTCATAATTCTATCGGCAACTATATATTCCAGCTGCATATAAAAGCAGCTGGTTTTTCGTATATTTGATGTTTATTCGCAAGCAGCTGCAGGCAGGCAAACAAAGAAGCAATATTAAATGAATGGTATGTGCAAAAAAGATTATCGATATGATAAGGCAAATTCGTGTGATTTGCCGTTTTTAAAAGAAATAGCCAAAAGAGTTATTCGAAACAATTATACTCCATTTTTAGGTCGTGAAATAACAGATTCATTTATAGACTCAGGAGCGTCCGATAACGAAATTGAGGTGAATATTGCAAATTGCATTATCATGAAATTATCTGGTATTCCAATTGGATTCGGCATCCTGCTGGAAAATAAGATTCATTTGATAATGATAGATGTTCAGTATCAGAATCAATCTCATGGTACAACATTTCTGTCATATTTAGAAACTCAATTGTTCAAAAAATACCAAAATATAGAATTGCAGACGTTTGCGAACAACAGAATTGCGAAGCATTTTTATTTAAAAAACAATTGGGCGATACTTAGAGAAGAAGATGCAAATATGCTTATACTAAATAAAATCAAAAATATATGATTCCGGAACGAAAACAAGTCCATTTATGTTGTTTCGATTAAGAAGATGAAATTCCCGCCTGCACTTGCCCATCATGCTGATTAATAATGTGCCGATTCGATTTAAACCACCGTTTTATCCCTATTTGTTATGATATGGTATCGAAAAATAACAAAATATTGGGATTGTCAAAACTTTCCATTCATGGTAATTTTGTAGGTTGTGCCATTTTAGAAAACAGGTTGTAAGATTTTACGCCTCCTGCAGCACAAATATGATATTTTAACAAAAGAGCGGCTGGCGAATAAAATAATGGAATTAATTGTTCAAATATTAATGCTTTTCATTGCATTGAACTGCATTCTTAAATTAAGTTTTTGGAAAAACTGGCAGGCAGTTTTATTTGGCTTGCTTTGCGGCGGCTTTGTCATGGCAATATATCCTTATGCAATGCTGCAATCCAAAGCGCAAATTGCCGATTTCCTCAACAACAAAACTGCGATGCAAAATATGGCTGTATTTATAACTATAGATTCAGTTATT
>JAVBOP010000213.1:0-2859 GCA_031550405.1 Kapaibacterium sp. (SeqCode) | reverse complement strand
CGATTCAAACAGCCATTCGTCTGCTGTAGTATATTCTATACATTTGTGCCTGTTTTCCTGAAAATATTCGGCATATTTTATTTTTGCTTCTTCAAGTGGAATAATTTCTACCATAATTGTCCATATTTATGAATATTTTTTAATAAATTGATTGCAACGGACTGGTTTTGGTGTGATTTTGCGAAGGAACAAAGAGGTATAACCAATCGAAACCCTCATTGCTCCTTGCGTTGTTCTTCTGCGGTTTGGTTCTCCAAGCTGTCTCCTGTTGGTTTTACATGAAAATTATAACTTCTGTAACTGTTTTTTTTGACAATTATGGCAATTACACTACAAACATAGTAAATTTTTATTTTGTTACCAAATTATTATTTTAATTTACTGCCGGTAAAATTCAGCATATTTTTACGGATGCCAATAGCTATTATGACTGACGGTGTGTTTTTTGGGTATTGCATATTAAATCGAAAGGGGATAACGGTTGGGTATAAATTAATCTTGCAGGGCACAATATCAGCCCGAAGAGAAACAAAACTTGCCTGAAACTACACTTCCACTTTGCAGTTAAACACAAAGTGGAAGGCAGTTGGCATTCATCATTAATAAAATCAAATAAATCAATTGGCGCCTAAGGCTTTCAGGTTGTCTTTGGCGGTTTTGTTGTCTTTATTGACTTTTAAAACTTCGCGGTATTCTTTTATGGCTTGATCGCCGTTGCTTTGACCTTGATAAGCAACAGCAAGAAAAAGATGACCATATTCATTGTTTTCTGGAATTGCAGTTAGCCAATCTTTGGAATATTTCTCTAAATCCTTGTATTTTTTAGTATCTAAGCGAGAAGAGCACATTTTTTGATATGCAGCATTCAGTTCATTTTTATATTTGACAGGATCAGATTTTGCTGCTTCAATAACTTTTGTAAATTCGTCATCACTGGCTGCGAAATCCTTTTGCGAATAATATATATCACCGAGATAGATGTTTGACCAGTAAAACGATGGATTAACTTCTAAAGATTTTTTTAGATTTACAATTGCTTTTTCGGTATCTTTCAATTCAAAATATGCCGTGCCGATTGAATAGTAGCAGAAAGCGTCATTTTCATCTGAGCATTTTGCCGTATTTAAGCGAATATTCAATATCTCTATCATTTTATCATATTGCTTTTTCGGCTTCAATATCTGAATCGCAACACGATACATAAACATGCAATTATCTTCGGGTTTTATCTTGAACAATTCCATAAAAATATCCACCGCAGCGGCTGTATCTGTAGCAAATAAGGAAGATAAGGCATATATCTGCATATCGTCTGGAGTTAGTTGCTTGCCATCATATAATTTTTTGAACGTTCTTGCTGCCTCGGAATATTGCTTATTTTCAAAATAACATGAGCCTAATAATAATTCTGCTCTTATTTTTATAGAATCGGTAATATCTTCATGCGTTGTTTCGATAATAGCTGTCAAATGCGATAATGCGGAATCACAAACGCCATTTTTTGATAAAAGTTCAGCAAGCCTCCACCTTTCTTTAAAGTTAGTAGGCCTCAACTGGATAAATTTATTGTATGCCTGAGCTGCTTCAAGCTTTTGGTCTGCATTGAAATGGATTTGCGCCTTAAGCCGCCAAGCATTCGCATTCTTTTCATCCTGCTGAACAAGAACATTGCATTCCTGAAGCGAACGGTTTAAATATTCATTTAATAAATCCTTATCTCCGCCGTTGTCAGCAGCAACCGCAAGCTTCCAGTAAACATCGGCTAAATTCTGGCGAACATCGACATTTTTAGGATCAATGGTAAGCGCTTCTTCATAATTGGAGCGCGCCAATTCCCATATTTTCTGCTCATAATAGAGCTTTCCGAGCATCAAAAACACATTGGCATTTTTGCTGTCTATTGAGCGCGCATTTGTTATCTCCAATTCAGCTTCTTTCAGCATTCCGCTGGCAATATATGCGTCGGAAAGCTCCAAAATCAAATCAACATTCTTTTTATCCGCATCCAATGCTTTTTTGATTTCCGTAATTGCCTCCGCCGGCTTTCCTAATTTGACCAACGTTCTGCCAATTTTCAAATTTACTTTTGAATCTTTGCTTTTGATATTTTTCGCTTGAGTATATGCGCTATAAGCCAGTTGATACTTCTCCAACTCATAATATACATCGCCGACAGAGATTGCCAAATCAAAGTCTTTGGGATTTTCATTCAATACCTGCTGGGCTATCTCCCCTGCTTTTTCATATTCGCGGCTATGCAAATAATTTTTAAATGTTGCTGCTGTATTTTGTGCAAAAACTGAACTAACAGCCAAAAATGCCAATAATATTAGCTTAAAGACAAGTTTCATTAAATCGACCTATATTAAAATTACTATAAAACAAACTGCTAATATACAAAAAAAAAATAAATCAATACGAAAAGCCCCAACATTTATTAAAAAATATTCATAAATATAAGGGACGGACGTTGTGTTCGCCTTTTTTTTGCACCACCCAATATCGCGCTGCTATTCCTCCCCCTGGATCTTGTGCAAAAAGCCAAATATTAGTTATTAGTTATCAAAAAATTTTGGATAAAATGTGGGCTTTTTATGCCCAATTATTAATTTTTTTTAATAATGAGTTGGTAGTTTCAATGTTTGTTAAGCGTTTTAAATTGTAGGTAGTTACGTATAAATCAATTTTGGTTTGCACTTTGGTTTTGCCTCGATACAAAATCGGTATTTTGCCCATCCACTGCTTTAATGTGCCAAACACATACTCAACGACACATTTACATAACTTAATTATTTTTCTATATGTTACCGTCTTTAATTTTTTTTGTAACCCTTTAACCAATCAGCATCTAATCTGCGC
>JAVBOP010000190.1:0-10476 GCA_031550405.1 Kapaibacterium sp. (SeqCode) | reverse complement strand
AATAGCTGTTATGACGTGATTTTTCAGGATGTTCCGGAGGCTCATACGATGACGAAGGCAGAAACGCATCTGATTGAAAGTTCAAATTCTTCGTTCAGAGACAATTTAGCAAGATTTAACAGAAAAACTAAAAGATACACTAAGTCGTTGAAAATGCTGGAGATTACATTGGATTTATTTTTAGATAAAACCTTACATGATTTTGATTATGAATTAACAATCACATAAGCAACAATAAAGTAACAATGCACCCCTGTTCTTAAAATCAAGCTGCCATATACGCAAAAAAACGGCAGCACAGGCACGATAAAATTCAAAGTTCCCACGAGCTATATTATAACGCTTTCCAGAACAAACAGAGGTGATTTTATAGACATACCAGTAGGTAATAGTACTACGGATGAATTAGTAATAACCAAAGGTATGATAGAGGCGCAATATGCAGGACAATCTTTATCAAATGTACCAAGCATTACTATCGCTATTCCGTATGAGTTAGACGTTAATCCTGATAATATGACAAAATTTAACCCCTATTATCATGGTCAGAAGTTTCGGCTTAATCCAGGCGACGACGATGACACAACTACGAACTAGGACACTCAAATTAAGCGGTACATTAATACTTGGTGTTTCGTACAGGTATTTTTTATTTCGAGAGAATTATTATCTCTGTTCTGCGGTTAAGACTACGGCCAAATTCGTCGTCATTGCTGGCAATTGGTCGCCGCTTTCCGAAACCCTTTGTCTGTATGCGAGTAGATTTTACGCCTTTGTTTGTTAAATAATTTTTTACCGACTCTGCTCTGCGCTCAGACAAAACATCATTAATATTATGCGAACCTGTGGAGTCAGTATGCCCTTCAATCAAAACATTTACATTGGGCTTATTCAGCATAAATTCCGCTAATATGTTCAGTTCATTAACATTTACTGGAAGTTCATATTTTGCCGTTGCGAATAATAAATTTTCTATTATTAACTTTCGACCTAATTCTACAATTGGTATGGTCTTTTTTATGATTTTACTTAAGTCCTTGTCAAACAGACCTATCTCTATAGAGTCAGGAATAACGGTATGTTCGGAGATATAAGTAACAAGAAACAGGTTGGTAATTTGGCGTGTGAAATTTTCTAAAACAGCAGAAAAAGAGTAATCTATGTTATAAGTCGTGCCTCGAGTTTGTTCGGATAAGATACTATAATTCTTAAATTTAGGTGGAGTTATAGAAAACACTCGAAGATCTGATTTTTGCAATCTTTCAATGGTAGATTCCAAGGTCTCTTGTGTAGAACCGTCACCTTTTTCGCCTTTAGAATGGTATGGCGCATCTGTTATCAGTATAGCTATGCGGTTTGCCTCTTCTCGAAAATTAATGCGCTGAGTGGCAGATTTCAATGCTTCAAGGGCATTTTCCTTCTCATCGCCACCACCATAGGCTTTCACATTTTTCAACCATCCAAGGAATACTTCAGCATCAGCTGTTGGCTGATAAACCCTGTCAATATCATCAGAAAACAGAATCAACCCGAGCCTATAGTCTATTCCTCTTTCATTAAGTTGCTTGGTAAAAGTAAGCACATTTGATACAACGCCGTCAATCTGCGGCTGCATAGAGCCTGTAATATCCATTAAAAAAACAAAATCCCAAGGCAGATTGTTGGCAACAGGAACTTTTTCAACGCTAATCGCCTTGAATTGCATTCCATTTTCAAAGATTGTAATTTGAGAAGGACTTAGAGTATCAAGCGGTTCTCCGAGTTTATTATATGCTTCTATCAATAGCTTAGTCTCAGGAAAACGTGTAATTTCAATACTCTTTACCGTCATGTCAATGTCTTCCCTGTCAGCTTCTATATTAGGCAGCTCTTTCTTTTTCTTTTTGTCAACAGCCTTTTTAGTTTGTGCCACCAAACAGGTCTCTGGCGCTCCAACAAGCAGTATAGCGAGAATAATGAATAAAAATTTACCTTTTGAAAACATGTTTAACATTAAAAATTTTTGAATTACAACGATTAAAAAATAAATGACAAATAAAATCAATACCCTATTGACAGCACTATACTATCAATAGGGTATGAATAATGAATAAAAATTCATTATATTGCCAATCTAATAACTGGAGAAATTGTAAAGAAACCTTTTATTTCATAAGGACGAGGATCTCTTATTGGAGTTGAATACTTCATCTCAATATATAACCAATCCCCAAATACAGGAACCCATAATTTACCTAAAAAGATTTGGTTTGACAGCTGCACACTGCACCCGAATGGAAAGTTTGCCTGATTTCTATATTCTGCCTTTAAATATAACCAATCCAATGCTTCGCTTGGCTTATAAGTTCTCAGTCCCTCTATCCCATCAATACCTATAGAAGTTACTGGGCCTGTTTCAAGGCTGTCTACCCACATACCCATTTCTTGCACTTCGGAATAACTTATACCAGCATCAAACCTGATATAGTTTTCAGGATTACGTTTATTCAGCCACCAGTTATAGAAAAACAGGAATTGGCCGGAAGCTTTTGATACGGGCACAATATCAGTAACATTTCTACTGTCATTGGCATAGACACTTCTGTTAGGATAACTGTCTAATGAATATTTTCCCCATTTTTCAGGTTCAATGCCTTTAGTCGTTAATTCTTCAAATGGCAGTATTGCATTGAATCTGATACCTGCCTGAGGGTGCACGGGTAAATGGAAATCCAAACCTCCAACTAAAGCACCATTTTGCTGACCATTCAGAATGCGGGGCTGTATCCAGCTTAAGAAAGAACCGGATGGGTCAATACCGTTGGTTGTTCTCCAGCCACCACCTAAATATAGGTTCATTAAATAAGGTATTGCCCGGCTTGTAGGAGCATGTTTATTAACGTAAAGAGGACGTTGAAACATTATGCTTGCTTCGCCGGAAGACCAGTATTGATAGCCTATTGGATCATTGCCGTATTGAGCCTTAAGCCAAAATCCCGTGTTGCCTATTTTGACATTTTGTTCATACAGGGATAATGATAAAGCATGCCCAACATCTGTTGGCTGCATATAGTCCAAAATAGCCTCCGCCTGATACGAAGATGGCGGTATTTCGATAGGAATATCTTTGTAGCAATATGTTCTGCCTGTTCCTGTGCCGGAATAGCTAACCTCACCTGTCAGTTTTTTTCTAAGCGCAGGAGTGATATACTGCTCTATCTGATACGTTTTCATGGCAGCATCACCGCAAGTAATCAAAAGTATTTGATAATTGCCATATTCTCCAGGATCAAAATCGCCGGGCGCAGCCAATATCTCTATATTGCTGTAACTTAGCATTGCCCTGCTAAATCCTGCTCCCAAAAATGCTCCATGTATGTGTATTTGCAAATCAGATTCACACACTTTCCATCTCGGAAAATATTTAACAATATCTTGATCAAGAGTAGTCAAAGAATCTAACATTCCTTGCTCTTTTGATGTATATTGAGCGTTCAAATTAAAATTCAGCGTGTATGCAGCGACAATAATGATTAAAACAAAATTTATTTTTTTCATACTATTTTACCTTAAATTAAATTGTAACTAAAAATTAAATATTAATCGCAAATTCGGCATGAACATGCTTTCTTTTTCCCAAACTCTTGGTTCATCTTTAAATGCTGCCACATAACCTTTTACATCAACTCTTACAAAAAATGCATCTGTAACGACAGGAATTTGCAACCATGCGTTTGCAGACAATGATTCATCAAAGTACTGTAAACTTGCTCCAAAAGGGGTTGTTACATTTGTTACCATAAATTCTGCTTTCATAGACATACCGCCTATAGTTTCTGATTCGGATTTTTTATAATTCCAAACCATCTCACCATCGCTGTTTTCTTCTTCAAAATCGTGCCATGTCTCCATGCCATAAAGCGTAGCACCGATACCAAAACGCATCAAATATCCTTCATCTATAGCAATACCGAATGTATAGTGGAACTGCCCTGTGTACCTCACCAAATAGTCATTATAGAATGAGCTTTTTGCATCGTAATGATATGTGCCTTCATCTATAACATCCTGCCGGTTTTTATATGTAGCTTCTTTAGCATCACCAAACACATAAGATCCAGTAAAATTAAATATACCGCTTGATGGAATAATTTTAATAGGGAAATCTATATTTGCTGATACTCCAAGCCCTGCATAAGTGAAAGTTCTGTCAATATTGTATAAATCCTCAGATAGCATCGACCAGCCTGATGTTGGAAGAATAACACCCACTTTAATATTATCCCATATAGCTCTTAATGACATTCTGTTAGTCCAAAAACTTGGATAATTAATTTCGTCCATGCCATATTTTAATTCTGCGCCATAGTTTGGAAGATTAGTATTTGCAGCACTGATTGGGTATCTATTACCTTCTTCGTCTTCATAATATTGAACAGTATATTTTTTCCAGCTCAACAAGTCGTCACTAATAATAAGTTCATTGTTTTTTTGGTAATCATTAGGCTGGGCATCGCTAATGCGAATGAATTTTTCTATATCCATGTCAGAAATATCATTTTCATTGATTATCATTGAAGTAGTTTTCCCATAGGATTTAATGAATTTCAATTCGGAACCAATACCTCTAACCTCTTGAGTAATGAGTTGGCAATTACCTTGTCTAAATTCTAATATTAATTTATCGTACAGATTAGTAGTTTTTGTTTCATCAGATTCTTCATCAATGATAAAATTCATAAGTTCCGGTTCTGTCAGAACATTTTTTTCGTTTGCAACAGAATTTCCTATAACCTGATTGTAATAAGGTATTAACCATTGCTCGTATTCATCTTTATCCACTCTTTCTTTGCATAGTATCAATGCAATAATGCTTGGAGGATTGACAGGATCTTGAACTGTAGTTGTTACAAGAAACATTTGATAAATATCTGATTTAGGTCCCCTGTTGCCTTGAGCAAGTTGAAACGCTATCTTCAACTCAACATCATTCGCATTATAGTCCTCAAGATGTTCAAATTCATCCACATCTCCGTTGAATGCTTTTCTAACATCAGGCAAACTTCTTTTACCAGCAGCTATAAGCCTTCTTATTTCGTTAACCAACTCTGTTGTTCTTGCAGAATCCATAACATTTTGATTAGTTCCCAGCTGTGATTCAGGTGTGTCTGCCTCCTCTTCCATGTCTATTTTTTTCTTAATTATTTCTTTCAAAGAGCGAACCTGTTTATCATTTATTTCATAGAAAGAAACAGAAGAAAACCTAAAGTTATTGAAATTGCTTAAGATATCTTTTAGCCTGTTTTGAAAAGATATGCTTCCTTGATCTTGAGCATTACTTTTTCCGCCTATAATGAAAAAGGTGATAAAAGCAATGATAACAAAACTACTTTTTTTCTTTGACATATATATTTAAATCCTATATTATTATTCTAAAATAAAATTCACAATCGCCCTATCTCTTGGGTTGCGGTTTTGGTGGTACTGGTGGCCTTTGCCCGCCAGGGTTTTGCGGAGCTCCACGCCTTGGTCCAGAAGATGGAGAGTAATCCACTTGGAATCTAACCTCCGAATCCGCTCTGGATGTTTTGCCATTAGTAGGATGCTTGGCTGTTACCGAGAAAGGAATGCTTATAACACCTTCCGCCGATTTCACACTTGCACCGGAATTTTTCGACAATTCAAGCTCTATTATATATCCATTATCCGCATCTCCACCGACTATAGTTGGTTGCCTTGTTACAGAATATCCATTTACTTCAGCAGCAGCATCTTTCAATGATGGCTCTGAAAGAATTGCTTTCGCATTTTTATCTTCCAAACCAGTAGCAGGCGACAATATTATCAATCCGGACAATTCTATTTTAACCTTATTACCTGTACCGGTATATTTTGGCGTTACATCTGCCCAAGGAGATGGCTCTTCAAGCTTTATCTCTACTTCTTTGGAATACAACTGGAACTCTTTGTAAGTATATGGCTGCACCCATACAAGACTAACCGATGCTTTGTTGTAATTAGCAAGGCAGTCCATGTTATCGCTTCGTACAAGCTTATACCCGTCTACCGATTTACGAGCGCCACCATCAAACGAGACATAAGTCTTGAACTGGCTCGCTGATATATCATTGCCCGAATTAGGCAACATATCTATAGCAAGCGGATTACCATAATTAGCTCGCCTGTCCAATCTGTCCGAAGTACGTTTTTCATCCTGTATACCTGCTTCGTACACATAAAGCGTATCAAACACTGTCTCCGATTTGCCGCTAATCTCATGAGTATACTGCAATGTATATTTACCTGCCGGCAGCTCTCTGTTTATAGTGCCGCGCAGCTTATATTTTTTATCTCTTTCAGGAGTTGAGCCAACTTCAGGTTCGAAAGAAACATCTGCATTAACAGACCCCAAAACTTTACCTGTTACCTTATTAACGCCGGTACCTTTAAATGGACCTACTTCAACTTCAAACACATGCTTGGAATTAGTAAAACATCTATCATCCGTGAGTGTTGATATGTATGGTTTGGCAGTACTTGGCTTTGCGGTTTGCACTCTAATATTTATATCGAAGTTACCTCTATTCTGGTCAAAATTAACAGATTGACCGGGGGTTACCAATTTTGCAATATAATTGTATAATCTAATTTTGCCTATTATATCCGCAGCATTATTTCCACTTGCAGCAGCAGATATTGCTTCGTTTATATTGTTGTCAAATGCACGTATAGCCTCCATACCCGCAGTTTCCTGACTTTTCATAGTCAGTTCATCAATATCTTCCACTTTATCAAGTTCCTGATGGCGACGCTTTAATTCCTTTGCAACCTTTTTCAAATCCTTAACAGACAGCTGTACAGTACCTATGTTAACCATTGCAGCATCGTCCATGATTTTGCCGCCACCGTCAACAGAGGCAACACCCAGGATTCTATTAGTTTGGGAAGCAAATCTAAGTTTGTATACACCTGCCTTATTCCTGTCAGGCGGCTCGAAGTTTACCACAAATGTACGCTTCTGCGGACCTGATGTCTGTTTGGCAGCTTCTCTGGTTAAAGCATCCGAATAATAAAATGCAGAATCTTCAAACCCTCTGGCAGCTGCTCCATTGCCTACTTTTTGTAGAGGTTTGTAAATAGGAATAAAATCCAGCGTTGTTTGGAGTGAATTTATATCTAATGTCCTGTAAGCAGCTTCCTTATCAAAGCTTAGCTTATAAGCGCCCACAAATTGCCATGGTTCGCCATTAGGACCGGGGAAACCTTGTCCGCCCTCAAATTTCATAAAGTCTATGTTATTGTCTTTTATATATTTATCCGTTTGAAAGGCAGGCAGAGAATCCGCACTTGTACTCGGCGAATAAAAAATTTGATATTCCAACTCCTCCACATTCGCTAAAGAAAGCAACTTCTCAATTCTTTCTTCATACTCTTTTGATGTTTCACCTTCTTTCTTCTTGACCGCCAAAGTAACATCCGTTACCCCAACCTCAATTGAATATTTTCTTGACGTTTTTAGTTCAGCACCAAAAATTTCTTTTATAGCTGCCATATCTGCTTCAGCAGGCAATGTGATCTCATCCTGCGGCTTGGTATTGATACTTTCTGTCCCAGAGCCAGAATAAAGCTGCGAAAGGATGCTCTCTACAATTTTCATAGTCTCATTATTCTGCCTGTGCAAATGTTCCTCAGCTTCATCTCTCTCTACAATGATGATCAAAAGTTCAAGCACAACTGCAAGGTATAACACGAAATAGACTTTGGCTTGTCCACCTTTAGACATACAATTCAACCCTCCAACGACTTAATGCCGGTATATTTTATTAAAAATTATTTTTTTAGGTATCCGTTAAGAGAAGTAACATTTAGCATTTATTTTAAATATTTACTGAAATGTCAACTCATAAAAAAGTAAATATATTGCATTTTTTCCATTTGACAAAGAAAAAATATTCCATTTTAAAGAAGTATAAAAAAAAAAAAAAAAAACATTACAAAATCTATACTTTCTTGTAGCCTTTGACTTGACAAGGAAAAAATATAATGTTATGCAATACAATTCACAAATGTCTATTTAAATTTTATTGCGCGGAGAGGAGAAAGACGGCAGGCGATTAGCGCAGGAACAAACGAAGCTATAAGGGAAAATATTAGCGTCATCCCAACAATTATGAAAAAATATTCATATTCTAATTTTATGGGCAAGCTGTTTAGGAAATATATTTTGCTGTCAAGGTTAATTAAGTTGAACTTCACCTGCAACATCGTAAAAAATATTGAAATTAAGCATCCAAATAATGAGCCGGTTAGTGCTGTTTTTATTCCACGGAATAAGAATATACAAATAAGTTTTTTGTTATCTATGCCGAGTGTGCGCAATATGCCAATTGAATGTGTCTTTTCGACAACGGTTATGATTAGCATTGTGATGATATTTAATATTGCGACCACGCTGATGATTGTTAATACCAAAGGAATTGGTTCTTTTTGCAGCTCTATCCACGAAAAAATAGAGCGATTCAAATCATAATACGTTAATGGAAAAAATGGAAAGCCAAGCCTGTCTTCAATGTTTGTTGCAATACTCTCAACATTATTCACATCATCAACCCAAACTTCAAAGTAAGTTGCTGTATTTTCAGGCAATTCAATAAATGCTGCAAGTTTTTTGCAAGGAAAAAATACAACTCTTTCATCGTACTGCAACATCCCCGTTTGATAGATTGCCTTGACTGTAAATTGCGAATACGCAGCCGACGAAAAAGATATGGTTTCCGTATTTTTAAGCGCATAAATTAATATTTTATCACCTGTTCTTACATTTAATTTTTGGCTCAAAGTTTGACCAATTATCACCTCATTTGCTGAATCCGAACTAAATTTTAATTCACCCATAATGAGGTTTTTATCAAATCTATGAATATTTTTGTTTTCGCTAAGCGACTGTAAAACAATGCCTTCCGTATATTCTTTTGTCGCAGCCAAGCCTTCTGTATGAATTATCGGCATAATATTTTTTACACCTTTTATCTTTTCGACTTCCAGTTTCACTCTGTCAACATTATAAATATTTTCCTTATTTATAGTATAAATAGCGATATCCGAAGTGAATTTTCTTGCGGTTTCCTTCAGTTTATAATCGAAGCCATTCAAAATCGAAAGCGAAAGTATCAGCGCAAGGCTGCCTATCATCACGCTAATTAATGCAACGATATTGACAAAATTTAAGAAGCGGGAATTTTGTGCTTGAGTTAATTTTTGCGAAAGCAAGTATATTAATTTACAGTCCACCGAGACAATTTTTTATAAAAAAATATTCAGAAAATTGTTAATCATCTATGTATAAAATTTCGACAGGAATAATTTCAAATTTATTTTTTGCCGCAAATCCTTTATCGTAGTAAGTATCAATAAGCCATTGCAGACTGTTGAACTGCTCGCAATCAATGGAATAATTCTCCGCGTCCTGCTCCTTAACGCCATCAGCACAAACAAAATTACGGCCTTTTTTGATGATTTTAGTATAGCCTATAACCGCCGAACACACGCATATATGCTCATTTATCTCGGAAATAGTATCCGCACTCTGGTTTTTTGCAATAATATGCGGCTTGAAAAAAGTCGCACTAACAGTAATATTACCTCTGTCGTCAGCCAAATCAATGCGATAGAAAAAACCTCGCTCATCAAAGTACACCCTGTTTTCCACAACCTTTGAAAAACGCTTCCTTTTCTCTCGAAAATATCCAATCAACGAATAAAAAATAGAATCTTTCTGCGGGCTTTGTGAAAATAAATTCATTTCTTTTTTCACCAATTCAACAGGCAAAAGGCTGTCCTGACGGGCTGCATTTGTCTCAATCGATGAGCACAAAAAGACCAAGAATAGAGCTGCGACAACATATTTCAATTTTTTAAACAGCATGATTTTCATTCCCCATTTTGAAAGTTAAACATAAAAATACAAAAATAATGCCATTGTATTGACAATTGGAAAAATATTCTCACCTCTTGGCAATTACTTATTAAATAAACAATTATGACAATCGAAGCAAATGTGTTAATTCTTTCATCTCATTATCATAATATTTTTTGATATATTATTGTAGTATTTTGATTTTAAGCGAATATTGTATATGCCGCTATTGATATTATTTAGATTAATAGTATATGCATTATCCCCCTTATTTAATTGCAGGTTATCGGCATAGACCTTTTCGCCTAAAATATTTGTCATATATAGAACAACGTGCATATTATCCGTTGCAACAAATCTAATGTCCATGCTGTTTTGATTAACTATAACTTCATTGATGTTGTAGCTGAAAGATGGCGTAAATTCTATGTCCCGAAGGTCCGGGAAGCAATAACCGGACAGCTCCAATAAGCCGTCCCGCTTGACAAGTGTGTGATTTTGCGACGTAAATATGTCAAATACGTTATATGATATTGTAGTGCTTCTCGGACTTGAGAGCAGCACCTGACCATAAAGCTCCA
>JAVBOP010000226.1:0-8159 GCA_031550405.1 Kapaibacterium sp. (SeqCode) | reverse complement strand
TATTTTAGTTATAATAATACTTCGCAAATTTTGACGGGACTACTTTTTGCATTACCGCTTTGTGATGAAGATAGCATTCTCAGGATAGAAAATCTTAATTCTATTGGATATATAGATTTAACTGTTAAAATCTTAAATGATTTCGGCATATTAATAAACAAACGTTGCAATCAAAATAACCAAATTTTTAATATAAAAGGCAGGCAAAAATACAATTCTCAGATGATGGATTTGGAAGGCGATTGGAGCGCTGCTGCCAATTTGTTTGTTTTGGGAGCAATCGCCGGCAAGGTAAAAATCAGAAATCTCAGTATTGATTCGGTACAGCCTGATAAAAAAATATATGAATTATTTTTAATTTTAAATATAAAAATGTGCGTGGATGTTGATGCGATTACGATTTTTCAAAGCGATTTTATGGGATTTGAATTTGATGCTACTCAATGTCCTGACCTGATTCCACCGCTGGTTGTGCTTGCTTTGAATGCAAAATCTAAATCAAAAATTATTGGAATTAACAGATTAACGAACAAAGAAAGTAATCGTAAGCTTGTGTTGTACAATGAGCTTACAACGATTGGCGCAAAAATTGAAATTTTAGATGATAGTTATATAATTTATCCATCGGCTTTAAATTCAGGCGTAATTGATCCGCATTTTGACCACAGGATTGCGATGGCTGCTGCTATTGCTGCGACGCAAGCAAAAGACGAAATTCGCATCAAAAATGCCAATTGTGTGAACAAATCCTATCCCGATTTTTGGTCTGCTTTGCAAGTGGATTTTACAGCTAATTAACCTTAGACACTCCATTTTTCTGCCATTAATCTTAATTTTATTTTGTAAATTTGCATTCAAAAAAAATAATGGAAATGCCATGTAGTATTATGAATTTTTATTCATAAATATAGTGATGGCAATAAATCCCAACAAAATACAATTTATGATTAAGCTCAATAAAACAAACACATTTAATGCCATATACATACTGTATATGATATCGCTGCTTGCAACTTTTATCAAGCAATTTTTTTTTACAAATTATAATTACAATTATTGGGGCATTTCAGAATATTTAATAAATTATCAAGCTGGATTTGTGCGGCGAGGCTTGCTGGGCGAAATCCTGTTCTTTTTTGCTAAAAATTTTCATATAAATGTTGTATGGACGATAGAGGCTATTAGTTTTATTACCTTTGCCATTTTATTGGTATTTTTCATTAAGTCCTTTATAAAGAAGGGATATACATTGTATGTTCTGCCTCTTTGCTTTTCATTGGGAATGCTTGTATATTCTGGCGTTTGGCTTAGAAAAGACAGTTTAATGTTCTTGTTTTTCATAGCGGTTCTTTGGATTTGGCATAGCAGAAAATCTATTCCAATTGCTGTTAAGCTGCTATTAATAAACATCTTATCTGTATTCATAATTCTTACACATGAAGTTTTCGCAATATTCACATTGCCAATATTATTTTTGATACTGTTCAGCTATTTTAGAAAGCATAATACATATAGAGCGGTATTTATGGCTTGCGGGTCGTTACTACCTTGTATTATTGTATTTACGGTTGCTGCGCTGGCTCACGGAAATCAAAATATGGCGCAAGCGATATGGGATTCATGGCAAATGATTGCTAATCAGCCAACACCTATAGAAATTGGAAATTCCATTGTTGCATTGGGATGGACACCCGAATATGCCTTTAAATTTCATTCTACAACAAATTTTTTGGCAGAGGATATACAAGTTATATCTGTCGTGTTTTGGTGCATGGCGTTTCCTGTGGTTTATTATATTGTAACCAGCATGTTTAGCGTTTTCAAAAGACAAAATACAGTTTTCACAGAACAGCACAAGGTTATCTTTTCAACACTTTTCATGTTCCAGCTATTGGTTCTTTTACCGCTGTTTACGGTGCTTTCGATAGATTATGGCCGTATATTCTGCTATGCAACGACTACAACATTTGTCACATTTTTATTCGTTCCGCTGGATGCTTTAGAGCGGATGTTTCCTGATAAATTTATTAGTATCGTGCAAAAAATCAATAGCACTTTCTGCTCGATATTGCCGCCGTCAAAAACAACACTTGCCTTTCTAATCCTGATGGTAGCAGTACCTTCCTGGGGTTTTACATGGGAATTAGTTCTAAAAAGCAATATGCTTGGCAGAATTATGATGCTTATATCGCAACCATTGATTATATTTAAAGGCATGCTGCTATAATTATATTTCAACCGATTCATGAGCCTAAAACACGTATTACAACTACTTCGCATACCACAGTGGCTTAAAAACACATTCGTTTTTTTGCCGCTATTCTTTAGTGGACAGCTATTGAATCTGGACCTGCTATATATCTGTATTATAGTTTTTTTCTCGTTCTCATTTGCCGCAAGCTCCATATATTGCTTCAATGACATACGCGACGCCGAAACAGACAGGAAGCATCCAAAGAAATGCCAGCGCCCCATAGCTTCAGGTAAAATATCGAAAAAAAATGCCGGCATCATTCAGGCAATTTGCTTGATTATTTCAATGCTGTTGCCACTCTTGTCAGGAAGCGAGCACACATACATAGCCATAGCTGTCATTGCCTCCTATTATATCCTGAATATCTTATATTGCACCATTTTAAAGTATTATTCGATTATAGATGTAACAGTTGTTGCCATCGGTTTTGTGCTGCGCGTATTGGCTGGCGGACTTGCTGCCGGTATATATTTATCCGAATGGATAATTTTAATGACATTTTTATTAGCCCTGTTCCTTGCCTTTGCCAAGCGCCGCGATGATGTTGTGCTGTTTAATAAAACGGGTATCAGGTATCGAACAAATACCAATAACTATAACCTCGAGTTTTTAAATCAGGTTATGACGATTATCTCTTCGGTAACCATGATAGCATATATCATGTATACCGTTTCGCCGGAGGTAACACAGCGCTTTGACAGTCGGTACATATACCTGACATCGATTTTCGTTTTGGTCGGCATTATTCGCTATCTTCAAATAACTATAGTAGATACGAATAGCGGTAGCCCCACAAAAATTTTATTGCACGACCGCATCATACAGACATGTATAATATGCTGGATTGCGGCATTTGCAGTTATTGTATATTTTTAACGAGGTTAACTTATGAAAAAACAGGCGATTGCAGCATTCGATTTTGATGGTACAATCACAACTAAGGATACGCTAATAGAATTTATCCGCTTCACGAAAGGCACAGGGCGGCTGGTACTGGGCTTCGCGCTATTCCTGCCTTTGCTTGTGGCATACAAACTGAAGCTATACCCGAACTGGCGGCTGAAACAGCAGGTATTCTTCTTTTTTTTCAAGGGCATGAGGCAGGTGGACTTTGACAGATATTGTGAAGATTTTTGCCAGCATTCAAGCTATATCATCAGGCATAAAGCATTGGAGGCTATACGTAAACATATTGAAAATAAGGATGATATAGTTATCATTAGTGCGAGCATTGAAAATTGGGTTTTGCCTTTTGCAAAGAGATTGGGCATATCGAGCGTGATGTGTACCCAGTTGGAGGTTGATGCTGATGGGCATTTAACGGGACGTTTTGCATCAAAAAACTGTTATGGCGAGGAAAAGGTGCAAAGGCTTTTGCAGCTATATCCGCACCGCACCGATTACCACTTGACAGCCTATGGCGACAGTGCCGGCGACAAGGCGCTGCTTGCTTTTGCAGACCAGTCTTTTTACAAAAAATTTGAATAACATATACGGACTGGATAGAATTATGAAAAAAAAATCATAAATCCATATTGAAAAATCGGCACAGAAATTGATATTGGTATTTTAGTTTTATTTAATATAGTGGAATAAAATTAATGGCTTTAAAAGATGAATGTGCCATCATTTGCATTGATGGAGGCGGTACTAAAACCAACGGCGTATTATTTACAGGCAATGAAATCCGGGCAAAAATCAAATCAGGTACTACGCGCATAGGAGCTGTCGGCGTGGGCGAATCCTGCGAACGCACTTTGAATGTTATCTTGGAATTGTGCAATCAAGCAGGCATAAACACATCGGAGGTGGACTGCATCGTGGTCGGCTTGGCTGGGGTTTGGCTGGAGGGCGAAAAAATGCGCTCGCTCAACCTGATAAAAACTCTGGCACGCGGTCAAGGGCATGCCATCAATGATTTGGTTGTTACAAGCGATGCCGAAATTGCGCTGGAAGGTGCGTTCAATGGCAAAAAAGGCATAATTACCATCGTTGGCACAGGTTCGATTGGGTTGGCAAGATACGACAAAAACAAATTGGCAAGATGCGGCGGCTGGGGAATCGAACTGGACGACGAAGGCAGTGGCGCATGGGTTGGCAGAGAAGGCATTACGGCTGTGGTCAGGGCATTGGATGGGCGCGGCAAACCGACCGTACTTTCCCAAAAATTAACCGAAATAGTACCGGCTTTCGATATTGACGAGCCTCGCACAATTGTCAAGGCATATAACGATAAAACCTTTGAATATCAATCGGTTACGCCATTGGTGATGGAATGTGCCTCGCTAAATGATGAGGTATGTTTTGATATTATGAACAGAGCTGCAAAGCATTTGTCGGAACTTCCTGTTTCATTGCTTAAGTATTTTAAAAACAAGGTAGATGTTGCTCTTATGGGCGGTATTATAGATAATGATACTTTATTATCCAGAATGCTCAGAAGCGAGCTGTCTAAGCATAAGGAATTAAATATTATTCATCCAAAAGGCGATGCCATTGAAGGTGCAAAGGTCATAGCCATGCGAGTTATCGAAGAACTGCAAAAATAATGGCTCTCGCAGGGAAAGAGCATAATGCGAATTAGTATAATTCAAAAAAATCAAAAGTTAAAAAAATTGCAAAAAACAGTTAACATATTTGTATATATATTGCTTATATTGATTTGCCATATCAATATCTGTCAATTATTTGCTGATGAAATTGGCGAGGAGTATACTGATAAAATAACATTTGGCAGACTGTTTCATACATTTATCGATAGTCAGGAACATTTGATCAGCCATCCTATGATTTCTTTTGGCACTGGCATATCGCAAAACAACCTTCCTAACCGGTTAAATATCAATAGCTTACATGCAACGAATGATTTTAGTTTTGAGTATGGTTTTGCACGCATTGATTCTGCTTTGTCCTTACAAAATATTTTTGCATATTCTTCCGAGCTTGCTTATATTGAATCAAATACCAATAAGTTTGGATTTTTTAAGAAAGATGCAAATGACGTTTATGACAATGAATTTAGTTTTGGAGTTGGGCTGCGCAGCGGTTTGGGGTATAAGATGAACGCTGCAAACAAGCTCCCCAAAGAGCTTTATTTATTGCATTCTTCATCATTTTTGTGGTCATATTTTGATTATACGGGATATAATCCGCAGCCTTTTTTTCAAACTTATGACGACAATTACAAATTCGGCTGGAAAGGAGCGGCGGTGGTGGAAGCGCGTTTTGGCAAAAATTTCTTTCTGGATTTTGAATATGAGCATAACAATATTTACAGTGGTTTTGAATTTTGGCAATGGACTGGAAGCTGGCTCGTAGATAATATTTTGCAGCGCTGGATTGACTTTTTCGATCCGGTATTTATTGACAAACTAGGCTATAGCTATCCATTTTTGAAATTTGTCTATAAAAATTCAATTTCGATAATACTGTCGGAAATAAGGATGTCGAAGCAATATTTTCCATTTAACTCCGATTATTCCTTGCTCCAAAGAAGATTCAATATACGCCTGCGCCTTATTTTCTGATTCTTTTCTACTTGTATTGTTTAATTTTCGATGAACCTTTTTTTAACTTTTTTTAACCTAATATATAGAAGATGATTTATTAATTTTTATTCATAAATCTCAAAGATGCCGTTCAATATATCTACTCTTATTGCTTTGCCAAGAAAACAGTCAGAGCCTAAAACGCCATCAATATTAATTATTCCGTTATTTCTTCCCACATATTATCTTTTAGCTCGGTATGTTTGGTCTGGTTTTCAGAATTATATTTCTCTCTTAATTCAAGTTTTTTTATTCGAGATGTTATAGCGCCTTCTTTGCGTTCAAATATTTGTGCTATTTCTTTAATACTTTTGCCTTGACAAAACAATAATTCAAGCTCATTATCATCTTCTTTGCTCCATGGCTCGTAAGCATTATTTTTTATTTCTTCTAGACAAGAAGAGGATAATACTGAAATAATTTCTTCCCCATACTTAGCTGTTTTTTGACCATCTCCCCAGCCTTTAATTTTGAAAAAATCATTAAGTGATTTTGGGTTAGCTCTTGTAACGCTCATTAATTCAGTATTATGACAAATAACATAATTAGGAACTTGTAATTCGTCAGCCTTATTTCGTCGCCATTTTTTGAGAATCTCATAAATTATTTTTTCATCAGCTGTTAATTCGCTCTCATCTATAACAGCTACTCTACCTGATTGGTTTTCTACTTTTTTGTCATCATAAAAAACTAATATCGACCAAAAATTTGGCTGGTCTGTTATCAATTGGGCTTCTGTTTTTTTTACATATACATCATTCAAGAAATGATTCAACTTATCTTGATCGCTTTGAAAATGTTCTTTTTCTAATCTGATATGAAAAATTTTTAATTGCATAAAACAACTTTTTTATTAAAATTTGTTCATAAATAGTTTTCAATATGTATTTTTTCCATAATGTGCATGTCTATGGCAATTAGGGCATAATGCAATTGCATTTTCGATTGTATCATCTCCACCTTTTGCTAACGGTTTTTTATGATGAACTTCCAAATATGGAAAATTGCTATTATCTCGCATAAACGGAGCAGGTTGGTTACATTTTTCACAAATTCCATTTGCTCTTTCCAATACTTCTGCTATAACATACTCATTTCTATTGTAAACTGTTTGTTGTACTTTGCTTTTGGTTGGCTGCGGATTAGATTTTTTTAATACTGCGTGCCGTTCCTCGCCGGTTAGTTTTCTTGCAATATCAAGTTTTTTCTCTTCTCGAGCAACCAATACTTCGTATTCATAAATCTTATCTTTATGAAGTTTATCAAACTCAGAAAATAGATATTCAACAGCTCCTTGCGAATGAGCATCCTTCATACTGGTTCTTCTATGTTGAGATGTATGTTTAATTGCATAGTTTATGAAATCAAAATTACTTTTTGTAAATAAGTCTATATAATCTTTAATTTCTGAATTTTTGAGAATACAGCCAATAGCATTTTTCACCTTATCTAAATAGTCATTCACACTATCAATATTTTCTGAATGAATATTGCTTTTAATAGATTTATCATAACCACGAAAAATTACAGGAACATTTTTGTCTTTTAGTATCGGCTTTAAAATTTCTCGATTACATGATATTAAAACCATATCATGCCAAAGTTGGATGCAATATTCTTGCCCGACATTAAAGCAAATAAATTTTCCATTCTTGTCTAAATTAAGATTCCAGTTTTTACTATCAATATTGTCAGCATAAGTTATAGCATTAGCCAAAAATCCTATTACTTTATTTCTCGTTAAAGCATCTGGAAGAAATTTTTCAAAAATATATTTAGCATCTTGATAACTATTTCTATCTATTTTCATTGTTTTTCCTTATTTCCATTAAAAAATATTCACAATTCTACACCGTAATCTCATCAAAGCCGCAGAATCCTCGCAGCACTTCTGGTACAATCAATTTTCCATCTTTATAGTAATTTTCGATGATGGCAACCATGATGCGGCTCGTAGCTAAGCCAGAACCATTAAGCGTGTGGACAAATTCAGGCTTGGAATCGCCTTTGCGTTTGAAGCGAATATTTGCTCTACGTGCCTGAAAATCCTCAAAGTTAGAACATGACGAAACTTCAAGCCATTTCTTTTCACCTTCTGCCCAAACCTCCAAATCATAAGTCTTTGCACTCGAAAAACTTGTGTCGCCAGTACACAAAAGCAGCACACGATACGGCAATTTGAGTGCCTTCAAAATGTTTTCAACCTCGCCAACCAAGCCTTCAAGACGATTATAAGATTCCTCCGCTGGAACAAAATTCACAAGTTCGACCTTGTTGAATTGATGCACTCGCAAAAATCCGCGAGTTTCCTTGCCATAACTGCCAGCTTCACGACGAAAACATGGCGAATATCCACA
>JAVBOP010000071.1:0-6128 GCA_031550405.1 Kapaibacterium sp. (SeqCode) | reverse complement strand
CGGAGGTAACTGGCAATAATATATGATAGATATGTACAATTTTCGATAGCGGCTATTCACAACACACCAGCCGCTATTTTCATATAGATACATATTTAGCTAATACCATTTCGTTTTTTGCAAAATATAACATAAATTTGTATATAAAAATGGTACAACTATCGACAAAGGAGGAAATAAATGTACAAATTCACTTTATTTTTGCTCTTCGTTCTGGCGCAAAACGCTGTTTCCCAAGTAGCCATTGATACTGGCAATATACGCAAGCACTTGCAATATTTGGCAGATGACGGGCTTGAAGGCCGCTTCCCCGGAACAGACGGCGCTATAAAGGCAGCAGGATATATAGCAGAAAAATTAAAATATTTTCATTTTTCTCCATTATACCGGAATGGAATGCAAGCCTTCGATTTTGATATGAAAAATACCGACAGCACTAAGAAAAATATCAAAACATATAACGTCGCATATTGCAGGAAAGGTGCAGCTAAGCCTGATGAATATATAGTGATTGGCGCACACTATGACCACTTGGGCATGGGCGGTTATGGCAGTGCAAGCCGTAAGCCCGACACTGTAGCGGTTCATAATGGAGCTGACGATAATGCTTCTGGCGTTGCGGTTATGCTTGCATGTGCGGAGGCTTTATCCCAAATACCTACCGACAGAAGCATCATCTTCGTTGCATTTTCTGCTGAAGAGGAGGGGCTTTGGGGCTCAAAATATTTTGTCGAGCATCCGCCTGTTGAATTGCGCAACATCAAGGCAATGATTAACTTAGATATGGTTGGGCGATTGGATTCGGTGCTTTCGGTCAGCGGCATAGGCACAGCCCTGCAGCTTGATACAGTGGTCGCCTCCGTGTATAGCAGCCATTTCAAAACCAGCTTCAAAATGGAAACCAATGCCAGCGGCTATGGTCCGAGCGACCAGACCTCCTTTTGCATGGATAGCGTGCCGGTGCTGTTTTTGCATACCTCAATACATGAGCAGTATCATACGCCTGAAGACGATGTAAGCCTTATAAACATAAAGGGATGCGGTGATATAGCCAGCTTTGTTGTCGAAATAGCCAAGCTGCTCGGCAGGCAAAATCAGGACTTGACATATCAGGCTATCGGCAATCCACTCTCTTTCAGGGGAATGGCAAAAACGACCCTCGGCATAATGCCTGACCATGCTTCAAGCGGTAATGGCTTGAAAGTAAACGGGGTTAGACCGGGCGGTCCAGCGGAAATGGCAGGCGTCCTGAAAAATGACGTTATATGCAGAATAAATGATGAAAGTATTAGCGATATAATGAGTTATATGAACACTATGAACAAATTTAATAAGGGCGAGACAGTTTATGTAACTGTGCTTCGCAATACCGTCGAAATAAAATTGAAAGTGGAGTTATAATATGCAAAAGGGAAAAGTTATGCTTGTGTGGGCTTTAGCCTTGCTGATTACCATCGGAGCAGCCGTATTCCAGCGCATGACAGGTCCGACAAATCCGTATGCAGAGGCAATCGGCATGTCCATTTCTGAAAAGCCAACCATGCGCAAATCGAAAATAAAGCTGCCGCGCAGCCTCGAAACGACAGATGTTAATGGCTTTATAATTAAGATAGATAACCCTGATATAACAGGCATTGTATATCACCGTTTATATCCATCAAATGCTGATTTCAAAGCAGATACATTGCGTGCAGCCGGAGATGGCTTACTGGCGCCCGTGCCTGCACAAAAACCCGCCGGCAAGATCGAATACAAAATCAAGCTGACTGACGGCATCAATAGCTATGAATCGCCTAATTTGGTAGCTCGATATAAAGCTCCCGTGCCCGCTCCATGCCTGATTACTCATATCATATTGATGTTCGGAGCAATGTACCTTGCTGTTGTAGCAGGCTTGATGGCGATATTCCGAATGCCTGCATATCCGCGCCTGCTGCTTGTCAGCGGCATATTGCTATTTGTCGGCGGCATGATATTCGGCGCAATCGTGCAAAAGTTTGCATTCGGCGTGTATTGGTCGGGCGTGCCGTTTGGCTGGGATTTGACGGACAATAAGACGTTACTGGTACTTATGGTATTCGCGCTTGCCATTTGGAAAAATCGCAAATCCCCATCAAGAACATGGACAATTATAGCAGTATGCGTGCTGCTTGCAGTATATTCAATACCGCATAGCTTGCTTGGCTCGGAATTAGACCATCAGACCGGCACTCTCACAACTTCGCAATCAGTGAAATAAGGTTATCAAGATATGTTATATTAACCATGCGGATTAATTAACACATTTTTATAGCGGTTGGGTATAATAATATATTCAACATATATACAATAATATGAAAATAATATCGTTTTTATTACTTGAGATTGAATTGTTTTTAATAAAAATACGTAGAAAAATTAATTATAATGGAGAATTTGGACAACATGATAGGACTATTTGTAGCGCATAAACTTGTTTTCTTAGATAAGCACGATAATTATATACCGCTTAGCGACGTTGCGCTGTAAATACTTTTATCCCTGTTGCCTTCCTGTTCCAAGCCATACCCGAATCTAATAAACTGCCATACATTTGTGTGGTACAATATATATACTAAATAATCAAAGGAGTTGGAAATGAGCAAATTCATTTTATCCGACAAAAGTGAAAAAAAATTCATAAACCCCTCGAAAGCTATGGCTAATGCAGACAGAAAAGCTGTAGTTCTTAAAGGCACTTCCTTATTGCTGTTCGTGGCGGCAGTAATATTGAGCAGTTTTGCTGCGCCACCACAGGCTAAAGGGCAGGAGGAAAAAAATACTTGCCTTGTACCATACGAAGAAACGATATGGTATCTACTCGACAATGTATATTACAAACTATATGGCAAAGAATATGACCCCAAGGACACATCGTTTTATTACAATCCATATAAAATCATGGTAGATACATGTACAGGGCTGATATGGGCTAAGGAAACTTTTAAAATGGAGTTTGAGCACAATATTATTCCAAGAAAGGAAATCTACGAAGACAACAAGCTTATCTACTACACATGGGAAGACATTTTAGACAAGTACAAGGAATGCAAGGAAGGCTTTAAGCAGCTTGAAGCAAAATTCGGCAAATTCAAATTTGTGGATAGATGGACAATTGCTCCTGATACTTCGGTTTATGTTGGTAAAGAAGGAACTGTAGAGTATAAAAGACAACTGCATATAATTTTTGATAATTATGTATGTTCGGCTACTCCATACTACGCTCCCGATGGACCAATGGCTTTTATTGAAAAGATAAATTTAGTACAATGGCCTTACTTTGATTGGGGGCTATCAGGACATTATTTTAACGTAGGTGGCATTACAGAAGCTCCACAATATGATATATTGGATATATATCCAAATATAATTAAAAACGAGCTAACTATAGAATTACCTGCTAATTACACAGCTTTGCCAACAGCCGTTGATGTTTATGATACGGCAGGCAACACAGTTAAGACAGTTTATACAGAGTTCAATACAGAGCAAAAAATTAATGTTAGCAATTTGCCGGACGGACACTATATCATTAAGGTAGGCAATTCCATTGGCAAGTTTATTATTGCAAGGTGAAACCATGAAAAAGGCAATATTATTCGGCGTATCATTAGTGTTTGCAGTTAATACTACTTTTTCACAGAGCATAATGCCCAGCGATAAAGGCATGAAAGCAAGAACAGCCTGCAATGAACTTTCAGGCTACCCCGGCACTTACTATAAATCCAATTATCATACTCGTGGCTGGAACTGGAATTTATATTCAATGAAATGTCCTCTCGCTTGGGAAATAACCAAAGGAAGCGATAAAATATTCATTGGAGCGCAAGAATCTTTGGGAAGCAACACAGAGCATCCTGATATGAAAGAGAATTTTACATTAATTGCTCAAGATTATGGCAATAACACACAAACCATACGGAAACAGGGTATAGGTGATTCGCAAAGTGGGTACTATACAGAATATTTAAGAGGCGGGCATGGCTTAAGCACATTGTCTTCTGCGATAGCTGCAAGAAATTTTTTCATTTTAAAACCTTTTAATTAGTTAATAATATTAATTTTTTTTAATAAATGACACTGTAAAAAAATACACAGCCCGACAGAATATATCAGGCTGTGTATTACAATTGTTTTATTTTACAATCAGGGCATTTAATATGCCGCTTATGTTGCCATCAAAACCTGAAGAAAAATATGTTAATTCGTTTTTATTGTTAATAATTACGGTTGTTGGAGTAATGGTTATATTTAAATATTTCTTTATCATATCGCCATTTTTAATGAGCTGACAATCAAAATTTTTCGGCAACAATCCTTTAGACTTGCTAAGCTCAAAATCATCTTTATCTATGAATAATAACAAGGGTTTATAGTTAATATTAGATAGCTTGGATTCGCCTAAAGATTCAATTTCCTGATGGCAAAAAGTGCATGTTGCTGATGAATTGAATAGTATCAATGGTTTATCCAAGTTGTTCAAATTAAGGCGTTTACCATTCTCAAGTTCTATTATTGGAGTGTCAAACGCCAATACCTCCTTTTCAAAAATGATTGCGTTGCTCAATGAATCAAGATATGCAATAGCACTGTCAGGCATAATATCAGGTCTGGCTTTCAATATATACTTTTTAAAATTACGCTGTAGCGGCGGAATGTTGGGATATACTTTATTGGCTTTGGCATAATAAATACATGCTGAGTCGGGAGATATATCTTCAAATAATTCTGCTAAATACCAATAATAACTATATTTTTCTTTTTCATAATTTTTAGTATACTTGTCATATTTTTTCATGAAATCAACGCCATCCTGCAGTTTATTTAATTTCTTATACGAACTTACAATTCCTTGGTAAATAAAGCTCTTAAGTAAAAATAAATTATTATTTCTGTCGATGCCTGACTTAAGCTGTTCCTGTTTCTCCAATCTGTCGAAAAGTTTCTCGCAAAGACGCAAAACTACCGCAGAAGAATCATATCCAGACGCCTCAATACATCTTAAATAATAGATAATATTTTCGCTTCGTTCTGGCGCTGACTTATAAAACTTGCTTCCTATTTCCAAAAGACTGTCTTTCATATCTTTTTTCATCCAATTTATTAGCTCCCCACTCATAAATGCAGTTTCAGTCAATCTTGATAAAGGATTGTTATAAGCTATTATTGCTAACGTTTTGCCTCCTTCCTCCTCTCCTAAATGATGTTTTATAACTTTCATTAGCATAGACTTAGCTACGTCACTATTTAATACATCAACATCTTTAAATTTTACAATCTTACTTAATAAGCCTCTATCCACGACTTTATCTCTGAGAGACTTAATTATAAATAAAAGCACAGTCTTAGTAGCCGTGTCAATATTAGTTGCATCGTATATAATTTTATAATCTTCATTAGCTATTTCATGAGTAAAAATTTTATTATTTAACTCAAAAGACCATTTTTGGGCATAAGCTATATAATTATCAGGGTATACTTCTCTTTCATAATTAAAATAATTCATATAATTAGAAGTATCTGCAGAATAAACCATGCGATTACCGGCAGCTCCTTCCTCATATTTACCGTTTGTTTTAAGTATTACTATATTATTTAAATGATCAATATCCATTGTAATATTAGGATTGTATGCAGATATAAAACCACCTGATGCGCCTTGTGGAACAGTATCAACAAATTCAAAATAATTCGCAGTGGTTTTGCTTGGTGATTTCATCCTGTATGTATTAAATCTGTTATCGTTTTTGATATAATACATGTAACTGCAATATATATCAGCTTCTTTTTCATGTTTTTTATAATATCTGACAACAACGGGTTTGCCTTGTATAATAGAATCTGCCAGCAGTTCCAGCTTCCCTGCTTTAACGCTATCATAGACAAATACATTTGCCTTTACAGAGCTGTCTTTTTTGCAGCCTGTAAAAATCAGGATGAATAATATTAATATTATTTTTTTCATAATGTTGTTAAAAAATATAAGATTGATAAAATAAAGCCGCTTCCGCTCTTGAAGCGAAAACGGCTAAGTAAACAAAATTAAATTACTCGTTAGCTATAGAAGGAGGACCCCAGATATAACCTTTAGTTTCAGGATCAAATTTGAC
>JAVBOP010000063.1:0-10943 GCA_031550405.1 Kapaibacterium sp. (SeqCode) | reverse complement strand
AGCAATACCGCATCTGCAATGTTCTGTAGCCCAACGAGGGCATGAGACATTATAATTACAGGATTTAATTGTATTTCTGAAATTTCCATATTATTAACTCCTTTTGATTTAATCCAAAATATATACAGCCCGTGAGCCGTTTTTAATCGCCAAACTAAATGCGGAGTCATTGATATGAAATATCGAAATGATTACTCACGAGCCAATATTGATAATATTAGTCGTAATCGGGAAGTAGAGTTGCATATAAACAACTTTACTCCGCAAATAGTTTGGCATTACAAAATTACGACATTTTTGTGTTACGTGCAAGAACTTTTTTCTTTTGTAACACTTTTTTTTTAAAATTAAATCGGAATAGATAAAAAAAACTCTCTATCTTATTTAAGAATAGAGAGCTTATACGTTTTATGAATATTTTTTAATTAAGCATGAACATGAACTATGTCATATTCACCTTTGTAGGTTCTCAGTGGATCTATATCAAATTCATTATCACCCCAGCAAATCGTATGTCCATCTAAATAAAACTGCTTAAACAATTCTACGTCAAGATATTTTCTGACTAATGGATGGTCGCTGCTGTTGATAAGGTCGAATAAATCTACGTCCCTAACAGTTCCATCTTTGAACGTTATTTCAAGGCAATGTTCGCCAAGATATTCTGCTGATTTTATCATAATTATATCCTTTTAGTTATTTTTTTACACTCAATTTTAGTCCGCCAAACAAAATGTTTATACCATGCTTCGATAATATCTTCTTTGTACAAAGAAATTAATTCTTTCAAATCCTTCATTTTAGAAGGTGGGAATTTACCTACATCATTTGTGTAAGTTGTTCTATAAATTGCGCCATCCCTAATAAAGAATGAAACCTTAACGATATTGTCGTTATATTCTGCATGAACATGAACTGGTTCGTGATCCGCAGAGTAAATTCTAATCACAATTCCCATGTACTCATATAATTTTGGCATAAATCTCCTATATTATATATTGACAAATATACAAAAATCTGGTTTATTTTCTCTCTATTCTAATTATTCCGATTGTCAAAGAACGTACTGTTGTGCCGATTATGGGAGTCGAACCCAAAACGCTTACCCTTGTTTTAACCTGCATGAAAAAATTGCGTTTTACCTATATCGGCATATTTATTTTTATTAAATCATGTCGGGTTTGATATATTTCATTATATTCGTAATTGCAATAACTTATTAATTACTTAACCAAACCCTTACATGAAAGAGAACATAAATTCAAACAATACTCAGTTAAATTATGCTTACTTGTCCAAGATATATGATTTTAAAACTGACCCTGAAGCAGAGCATTATCATCATTTACATGTGCCCAAAGTAAACAAAAAGATTGTAGCAATAAAAGCATTGCATTATGGTCAATCAATAAATTTTCGTGCAGGACTAAGTCACAATCTAAACGAAATAATTGCTGAATATCCCAATTCTACTATTTATTTACTGGCTGAAAGTTATAGCTTTTATATAATAAAATTTTTATGTAAAAACGCTTTAGAAACTCATTTTGATTATATAAATACCGACCATATCAATAATACTTTAAAGCAAGAACAAAAAACAAAATACTATCTATACTTGGCTGTCCAACGTATGACTGGAACAAGAAAACTTCAAATATTATCTTAATCCAACATCTGCAAAGCTACCATAATCTTGGCTACTCATAGCCTCCAAGATAGCATGTTGCCACTTGCGAAAAATGCTGATATTTTCAAGCGTTTCATCGTCAAAATCTGACAAAATATAATTGTCGCAAGTGGAAAGCTCATTTATTTTTTTGACAGTGTTCAGCACACCTTTTTTTGACAACGGCGTAATGCAGCAAACAGGTATGCCCTTTTGCGTTAGAAAAATCAGTCCATCTCTCTCTACTGATTTGACTAAACAAGCAAGTCCGTTATCCTTAAGTTGTTGTTTATCAACTTGTTCTATGTGCATTGTTTTCATGTTCATTTTCTCCAATCTCCACAAATATATACAGCCCGTGAGCCGTTATAATCGCCAAAAAACAACGAGGTCATGATTAGATATGAAATCTGATATGATTACTCACGAGCCAAATATTAATACTAATATTGGTCGTAATTAGGTGAGCAAAGTTGTGTATAAACAACTTTACCTCATTGTTTTTTGGCATTACGAAATTACGACATTTTTGTGTTACGTGCAAGAACTATTTTTCTTTTGTAACACTTTTTTTTTAAAATTTTCAAAGAATTTTCTCATTTACCCTGCACTAAAGTACAGGGTTGCTGAAATATCAAGACTTTTCAACCTCACACTTTAGTGTGAGGAGTTTCGCCTGTTGTGCCGATTATGGGAGTCGAACCCAAAACGCTTACCCTTGTTTTAACCTGCATGAAAAAATTGCGTTTTACCTATATCGGCATATAAATTAATCTGCTATTGCATTGATTGTTGTATATATATCCTTGCCTGTTGCTCTTGATATATATAGACATATCCTTAGAATGTTTGCGATATAACCATCTGAAAAAACGCTGTCAGGCGGAAAATAAATAGTACCATTCTCCATGTGGCAAGCCTTCAATGTAAATCCGTCCCCACCTTCTTCGTCAGGTCGAATAGAAAAGAAACCAAAAGTATTAACATATTTTTTGATTTTTTCAATATTGATGCTTTGACTATCTATATCTATTTGCATGGTGGTTTCATTTTTCTCCACAAATACAAAAAGACCCGCCAGTCTTTTTAGATTTGCGATTGAAAAAGTGAGTCTGATATGAAATATCGGATTTCTGGCGAGCCATATAAATACTCGTTCCATATCTAAACTTCCATTTTATTCGCATTTTCAAATTTTGAGCTGTAAAAAAAACAGCTCACCCGTCATTAAATTTTGCGAACTAAATGATGCCAGATATGAAATATCGGATTGTCAGGTGAGCCATACATTAATTTGTGTTAATATATGGTCGTAATTTTGGTATGATTGGGAGCTGTATATGTACAAACTCCCTCATCATTTAGTTCGCATTACAAAACTACGACATTTTCGTGTTACTTGCAAGAACTTTATTTCTTTTGCAACACTTTTTTTTTTAAATTTTCTTTTCAAAGAATTGTTCTTTTTGGCGGCAATCGGAAGTGTAGGTTGTAGGAATTTATGAAAAGATTTTCTTTAAGTCTGCAAGCGTTATCACTTGCAATGGAGGCTTGACTGGCGTTGATAGCACTTTCTTATCTCCACTGACCAAATACAAAGCAGATGACTGATAAGTTAAATCAAAAAGATAGTTGTCTTTTTCATCTGGGCAAGCCGTGAATATACTTTCAGTTTCAAAAAACACGATAAAAGAACGGTAAGTATGTATGTAAAAATCTACTGGTTCCTTCAAATATTTGCCGAATTTCTTTCTTGATAACACGTCCTTCAGCTCTCGTACGGATTCATCAGAACGGCAAATGACAATATTTTTGCCTGTCAAAAGTTCGGTCAATTCATGAATTTTGCTTTTTATAAAATATGATACCCAAATATTGGCATCTAAAACAACTCTAATTTCTTGCATTCTTTTTACTCCTTTCTTCCCTTGCAGCTTTGGTTTCAGCTACAATTTCTTCCATTGTTATATCGTTTGGTACAATGGATTCATCAGAAAGTCTTGCTAAATTAGTTAAATACATTTTTCTCATTTGTTTCAATGCTTCTTCCTGTTGCTTTGCTGAAAGCAGCTGGGCAAACTTCATTATTTCTTCTAAGGTTTTTTTCTGAGTCTTTCTCATAATTTCCTCCATATAAAAATTTTATTGGTTATATACAAATATACGAAAATCCATCAAATTTATTATTCCTACTACACTTCCGATTGTCAAAGAACTATGCACACAAGCATATATACAGCCCGTGAGCCGTTTATAGTTGCTTAGAAAACAAACGAGGTCATTATAGATATGAAATCTGATATGAAACTCACGAGCCTATAGCGTAATATAGGTCGTAATTAGGAGTGCAAAGTTGTGTATAAACAACCCTACCTCGTTTGTATTTTCTAAGCATTACAAAATTACGACATTTTCGTGTTATATGCAAGAACTTTTTTCTTTTATAACACTTTTTTTTTATTTTTTCAAAATGTTCTTTTTTTTGTGGCAACTGGAAGTGTGATTGTGTAGGAATTTATGAAAAGATTTTCTTGAAGTCTGCGAGCGTTATTATTTGCAATGGAGGCTTGACTGGTGTCGCAAGCACTACTTTATCACCACTGACCAAGTATTTGGATTTAGATTGTATCGCCAAATCAAAAAGATAGTTGTCTTTCTCATCTGGGCAAGTCGTGAATTCAGATTTTGTATTTACCCATACTGTTATTCGTTGATAAATATTAAGATATTCCTCAACGCTTAGTGGCAACTTGCCTTTAAATTTAGGACGCGATAAAACATCCGTAAGTTCACTGGTCAATCTATTTGAACGATACAGTATGATTTTTTTACGGTGAACTAAATAAATCAATTCATCTATTTTTCGACTAATAAAGTAAGAAATCCAAATATTTGCATCCAAAACAGCACTATTTTTTTGCATTTTTCTTATCCCTTTCTTTTCTTGCCGCTTTGGTCTCTGCCACGATTTCTTCCATTGTTATATTGTTTTCGATTACAGAATCATTTAATCTTTTAGCTTCATTCATTAATGCCAAATAATTTAATTCTTCCATAATTTTTTGTTTTATTTTTTTTTGTTGAGCAACTGGAAATTTTTGAATCAAATTAACTATTTGCTCAAATCCGTTACCCGTTTGTTTTACTGCGACTGCCATAATTTCCTCCATGTAAAAATTTATTGGTTATATACAAATATACGAAAATCCCTCAAATTTATTATTCCTACTACACTTCCGATTGTCAAAGAACACACTATCAAAAAAAAGCCCCGAAATAACATAACTTTTTTTGATTATCGTTTCACTCTGTTATGTCATACGAGGCTGTATATTTTCACTTTTTATAAGCGGAACGATAATATCAAATTTTAACTTATACAAACTTAACACTTTTCTGCGACACGTGCAAGAAATATTTGCAAATATTTGATAATTTTTGCGAATAATCAAAAAGAAAAACGTATAATTTGTGATTTTAAATATAGTTATAAGATTTTTATATTTTTCGTGAAAAATATATTTTTTTCTTTGATATTTACATAAGTGAAATTATTTATATTTGCATATTATTTTTGTTAATTTTAAAAAGAATTTAAGAACAAGTAATATGAAAACTTATTACATTTATGTAGATGGTAAACAAGAAGGACCATTTAATATTGAAGAGCTGCAAGAAAAGAAAATCTATCTTGACACTCCAGTATGGTGTGAAGATTTTGAAGACTGGAAAAAAGCAAAAGAAATAGAAGAATTACAAAGGATTATTATCAAAACCCCACCACCATTTAAAAATGATGATAAAAATTATAAAAAAATACCACTGCCAAAAGTAAATTTAAAGCCAGCTATACAGCAAACAAAAGTTATTGGTAAAAAAGCAGGTAATATAGCATTTAAACTAATATTATCAATTATAATAGTCATTGTCGCATTTACTATACTTGCTTTTGTATTAAAAACTTGTAACTCCACCTTACCTGAAGATAATAGCAACAAATTGATAACTACGTCAGTCCTTGACAAAGAAAGAGACTATCCATTGAGTTATATTGGAGTTACTTCTTTAAATACAGATGTTAATTTTTGGGGAAATAAAATTGATATAAATTATACAATAACTAACAATGCTACTGTTGTTAGCTATAAAAATGTAATATTAAGAGTAGAATTTTCAGATAAAAACGGGAATATGATAACAGCCGAAGAGTATCCTTTGTCAGAAACTTTTGCTCCTAACTCAGCAAATTCTTTAAATATTAAAGTGAAACGTCCTAGCGATACGGAAAAAGTTAAATTGTCTATTTCGAAAGCAAGTCCAACATATTAAACAGTTTTTCATTAAAAATCATAAAAAGCAACATAGATATAGAATTTATGTTGCTTTTTTTGGTATAGATTTTGCTTGTTACATCTAAAAATAAATGTAAAGAGTTTAAATATATATTTAGAGGTTGTTATGAAAGCAAAGCCTGCCGCCAAACCCAAAGACCCTGAAGCAGTAACCATTGGAAGAAGATTAGAAAGCATCATCTTAACGTTTTTTGACTCTCAGGTAAAATTTTCTGAAAAAACCCATTTGACTGAAAGTGTCATAAGCGAATATATATCAGGAAATCGCAAAATAACAGACAGGGCTGCCATCAAAATGCAGGAGCTGGCAGGTATTAATGCTAATTACCTGCTGAATGGCATAGAGCCGATGATGATAGCTGATGTCAAGCCTGAAAAGTCTTATAAGCCGAAATATCAAGGGGATATTCCCCGTGCTAATAATACGCTTGATGTTACTCGTTCACTTGCGACTTATCTTAATCTCACGAAATCCGCCCGAAAAGAACACCTTGACAGCACAGGCAAAGGGGATATTGTGGATATAATGTTTGATGGCATTCGTAACCCAATAATGATTATGATTTCTTCAGATGATTTTTGCAAAAAATACAATGTCGAAAATGGAGCGATAATAATCATTAACGAGAGTTACACGAATGGAGATATAGTCTTAGCGTCCATTGACAACACAAAACATGTGCTTGGCGAATACGCTAAGACGAAGCTGATAGACCTTGCCGACAAAACGGAAATACCTATAACGGACGATATACGGATAATAGGAATGGCATACAGGAAGACGGAAAGATTTTAATTTATTAACAAAAATTCATAAAAAGCCTGCTAAAATAAAAATTTAGTCGGCTTTTTTGTGATATAGATTTTGGATGCATAAGTTGTACATCTAAACGAGGTGCTGCATGAAAAAGAAAAAGAGTGTAATAAACCCAAAACCCAATCAGGCAGGTGTAATGCGTAATGACCTACCTGGCTACATGAAAGTGCGAGGCAATAAAATTTCTGTCCGCTACAAAGGAAAGGATATTGCTACAGGCTTTCCTAATACAAAAATAGGGTGGCAACTTGCAAATGAGTGGTGGGCTGTAAGAAGTAAAGAACTTCAAGCTATCGAAATAGGAGAAAAAGCTGCCGAAGACAGCATTGAAAATATTTTTAAGAAATTTTTAGATTATAAGCAAAAAGTAAACAAAATAACTAAAAAGACGCTACAATATTATATCACAGGCTACAAAGCTGTATTCGGTGAACCACAGGAAATATTAAGCGAAAGCAGCATAAAATCACAAATTAAACATTTCATTGAAAAAACAACCATCTCAGATAACAGCATAAATATATATTTGCGTTCAGTTGCAGGTTTTTTGGCTTGGGCAGCCGATGATGAGCAAAATTATATACCTAATAAGAAATATGTAGCCAAATACAAGCGTCCTAAAGTAGTCAAGGTAAAGCCTCCATATGCTGAAGATGAATACAATGAGCTTGTAAGTTATTTCAATACAAGCAACTATGAAATGTCGTTGTTATTACAGTTCTTGTGGCATACTGGTAGCCGATGCGGTGAGGCATTGGAAATAAAAACAAGCGATATAGATTTGAAAAATAATCGTATATTAATTGCTAATAAAATATTTAAAGGTGAGCAAGAATATTTATTGCTTACAGAACAAGCAGTCAATATTGTGAACCAGCTCGTTGAATTAACTAAAAAGCGTAATGATGGAAAGTTGTTTAGCTGGAAAGAAACAAGGCTGCCAAACAGATGCCTTGAGCGGGCGGAAAACAACTTGGGATTAAAGATTGAAGGGCGTGGTTTACATGGTTTCCGTAGAGGTTTTGCAGATAGGCTCTTTGAAAACGGTTTAGAAATCCCTGAGGTACAGGAAATTATGAGACACAGAGAAATTAATACAACGATTAATCACTATAAAACTACTAAACAACGAATGCTGTTGGACAAAATGAATGAAAAATTGAAGTAGTCCCCTGATTTTCTTCCCCTCAAACCTTCCCCTATTTTTGCATAAAAAGGGCAAAAATGTGCAAAAATGCAGGAAAGTATTTTTAATTCCCGAACAGCTACAACTAAAAAAGCCTTGTAACTTATTGTATTACAAGGCTGTTGCTTAGCTCCTGAGGAGGGACTTGAACCCCCGACCCTCTGATTAACAGTCAGATGCTCTAACCAGCTGAGCTACTCAGGAATATGTTCCAAAAGGAGAATACAAAGTTACATAATTTTTCGCTACCTGCCAAATTTTTTTTACGCTTTTTGCCTTTTTTCTATTTTTTCGCAAAAATTATAATTGCTGTAACATTTTTTTAGCTTTTGGAGTTTGCGAACTTTTTGGATAATTCTTCAAAAGTGCCTGAAATGCAGTTTTAGCTTCGTCATTTTTCCCAAGCATCATGTAACATTCCGCTAATTTCGCCTGCGCAACATCCTTTTTATCGCCTTGTCCCGATAAGACATTTTTGTAATTGTTTATTGCTTGCATGTAGTTTTTTTGCTGGAAATTACACTCGCCAAGCCAATAATGGCAATCGGAAATTGTAGACGGATTTTTTGTAGATTTTAATTTCAAATTTATTGATTTAGCTGCCTCATTAATCTTTCCGTTTGCAACATTGCTAATTATTTCTGAAAAATCATTTTCATTGTCTGATAAATTATTTTTTACTATATCAGGATTTGCTGCGGAAATGTTATTGTCAATACTCGATTTTTTGCTGGAATTATTTTGAACAGATGTGTTTGATTTAAATGAATTTAATTTTACTTGCGATTTTTTGCTTGGTTTGGGAGAATTTTTGATCATGCCTTTTTTTATTAATTTTTGTTCATTTTTATTCGCTGTAGCTTCCTCATCAGAATCAAGCAAGATTTGTTTTTGAATTGCATTGTCATCTGACAAAATAAAAGTTCCAGTTTCGACCTCATTATCATTTTGCAAAAAACGACCTTCCTTAATAATAGAGTTATTTTCAATAGACTTAGAATTATGAATGTTTTTTAACAAATCTTTCACTTCGATCATTTCTTCCCGAATATCATCAATGTTGTTTCCGATTTCAAATTGATTTTTATTAATTTTATCTATCTGCTCTTTCAAAGAAGGCAGTGTTTTGCTATTGTTTTTCATTCCATTTTCAGATTTTGTCGATATGATTTCGCTGTTTTTTTGAGAATTATTTTTAAACATTTTTTCTTCAAAATCAGCAATTTGTGATTTTTTATCATTTTCGCCATCTTTTTTTGTAGCATTTTTCTTCTTTTTATTGCCGTGTACAAGCCCACCAGAAAACGGTTGATTCGTTTTTTGTTCACCTCTACTCAGCCTTTCGCCTGTTTCCATATTTTTGGCAGGAACGCAACTTGGCAAATAAAGTGCTGCTAAAATGGCTGTGAATATTAACCAGCTGCTTTTTATTCGGCATAATTTGTTATAATTTTTTTTGATAAAATTTGCTTTCATATAGTTTTTTCAATCAGTTAGCATAAATACAATTAGAAAATCAATATATATTTTCAAAAGCCATGCCACCCTTATTATTCAATAATTTTATGAATATTTTTTAATAAAAATCAGTCAAAATTGTAAAAAAAGCGATTCTGATTTATTTCAAAATTTTGAGTATTTTTGTTCTTTAAATCACCAATTAATGATAAGATAAAAATGAATTTTCTTTCTGCAATTATTTGGGATATTTCACCGGAAATTTTTACACTTGGCTCATTTTCCGTGCGCTGGTATGGCTTTCTTTTTGCGCTGAGTTTCATTACTGGATACCAAATTTTACACCGCATTTTTATTCGAGAAAATAAAAGTCCAAAAGATTTGGACAATCTTTCGATATATATAATTTTAGGCACCGTGATCGGCGCGAGGCTTGGTCATTGCTTGTTTTACAGCCCGATATATTATTTATCGCATCCAATCGAAATTTTGCAAATTTGGGAAGGCGGGCTTGCGAGTCATGGCGGAGCAATTGGAATTTTAATTGCAGCTTGGATTTTTTCAAAAAAGAATAAACAGATTGGATATTTGTGGATTTTGGATAGGCTTGTAATTGTTGTGGCGCTTGCAGGATTTTTTATTAGATTAGGTAACTTCTTTAATTCCGAAATTTATGGAATTCCAACTGATGTGCCGTGGGCTGTAATTTTTGCTCTGAAAGACAATCTGCCTCGACATCCCACGCAAATTTACGAAGCTCTCGCTTATCTGATTTCATTTTTCATTTTATTTTTTATCTACAAAAAAACTTCATACAAGTCTCATTCCGGCTTGCTGCTCGGTATATTTTTGGTTTTAATATTCAGTATTCGCTTTTTGCTTGAATTTTTAAAAGAGGTTCAGAGCAGCTTTGAGGTCGCATTGCCATTGGATATGGGGCAACTTTTAAGCATTCCTTTCATCATCGCCGGAGTAGTATTAATAATCAGAACACAGCACGCAGCACTGCGATAGAGAGAAAAACAGTTTGTGTGCAGGTGTGTTATTCTGAAAATACAATATCTTTTGTATTTTTGTAAATTATTAATATTGGTATGGTTGTGTTGTGAATGATGACGGTAGTTTAAAATTTTCTGCTACGCTGCTCGAAAAAGTGGCAAAGATTCCAACATTGCCCGGTATATACCAATACAAAAATGCGGCTGAAAAAATAATTTATATTGGCAAAGCCAAAAATCTGCGCAGTCGTGTTCGCTCGTATTTCCAGCAAAATAAGGAACATGACGCAAAAACCAAAGTACTGGTTGAAAAAATTGCTGATATTGAAATTATTCTTGTAGATTCTGAAGCAGAAGCGCTCATTCTGGAAGATACGCTCATAAAAAAGCATAAACCTCGCTATAACATTATGTTACGAGATGACAAGACTTATCCTTTCATACGCATTACCAGCGAAGAATT
>JAVBOP010000156.1:0-26852 GCA_031550405.1 Kapaibacterium sp. (SeqCode) | reverse complement strand
TTTCATCATTAAAAATAAATTACATAAAATAGTTATAAAACTAAAATATATAAAATGTGATAATAATAATGATAATTTTTGTATAGATTATGATTATTTTCTATATGTATTAGCACATGAAATAGCACATGTGTTTTCTTCAAATGGTGAAGTGAACGATCAAAATAATATACAAAGACATTTTGAACCATTCAATGAAGGAATATCTGAATATTTCGCGGAAAAATATTTAGAGAAAAATAATATAAAAAGTCAACTAAGCGATAGTGATTTATATATTGAATGTTTAAATAATGTCAAGAGATTATTAGAACATAAAGATTTTGGTTATGATATTATTAAGAAATTAAGGCAAATTGAACCCAATATTTCAAAAATTGATGCAGAAACATTTAAAAAATTAGGATATGAAACAATTGGAAGTATGCGACTACAGGATATCCAAAAAAATGAAAAATTGGATTATCAATTTATATGTGGAGAAGCACCAGGATGTTTATTGTATAAATTAAGGAATTAAAAAAGATGAAAAAAAATATTAATAGTAGATTTATAACTATGATAATTATAGCTATGTTCTATACGGTGTCAATTTATGCAGCTGATAATCATATAACAACAAACTGTAGAGTTGCTGAAGATATAGGAGTTTATAAAATGGAGAATGAGTATGTCTTTGGATATTCTAATGAACCGATGTATATGATTTTTGATTACGGCAATGATTATCGTTTAAGGAAAGAAGAACATGCTTTTTATTTAGAAAAAAATATATTATTGGTAAATAAGCCTTATGAAATAAAATCTTTCACAACAAAAACCAATATAACCTTTGATAAAGCACTTATTTTTAATGATATTAAAGTTAGTGATACAGATAATATTTATGTAGAGTATGATTATGATATAGAAGCATCTTTCTTTCTTATTATTCCTAAGAAAAAAATTAATGTTTATAATAAGTTATCAAGCTATACATCAAATTGGAAACTTTATGATGATTTTTATAATGAAATTATTGTAAATAAAGATACTTTTATCGTTTATAAATTTATTACATACAAGTTTAGAGAATTAATTGAAGATGAAGATTATTATATTAATTTATCTATGTACTCTAATGAGAATATAAATTTTTCTGATTTTTATTTATATGAAAATAAAGATTATAAAAAAAACAATGATTTCTTTCTATCAGATTCGAATTGGAAATTTATTTCAAAACTAAAAGATCTATCATTACCATTTCTATATGATATTGGAACGGATTCTGTAAGTCAAGGAAGCAAATATCATTATCAATTTATTTTAGATGACGCAAAATATGCACGGAATAATTATATTCTTTGTTGTAAAGAAATTCAAGATTTATTAAATTGCAAATATAAGTATAAATATGAATTTCCATGTCATATGCCAACAAAACAATCCAAATTAGATATAAATTTAACAGGAACTGATAGATTAAAAATATTTATAACTGGACATGATATAAAAAATATGTACCGTGAATTCTCATATTTATTATATGATACTACTATAAAAGAAGGAAATTTTATAAAAACATTTTCATTAAATAAGATTCCAGATAAGAAAAAATATTTTTTTTCTGATTTTTCTAATATTATGAGTGTTGAGATAATCAGTAACAATATTCTACAAATTAATAAAATACAATTGGGAGATTAAGGATTTTAATCATTTAAAGATGAACAAAAAGAAATTAAAGAAAATCAAAATATTTATGGGGAAGAATATGATTAAATATATTGGAATAATATTTTTATAAAGTTGTATGTCTGTAAATTTATATCAAGAAAATTTGGTATAAAATTGTATGTAATCACCTAAATAAATAATCACAATGCAGAGGAATATTATGTTAAAAAAAATTCATTTATTGTTCGCCCTAGCTATTGCTATACCTCTATCTTTTGGGCAGATATTTGCAGCCGATACCGTAACGGTGCAAACATTTACTTTTGACTCGATTATGACGCGTCAGGCTAAATTTAAATTTCCAGAGCCAAATGAAAAATTTCAGCGGGTTATCGCCAAATACCGCTTGAAATGCGATGCCAAAACTCAGCACGATTTGCTTGGGTGCGGTGAATGGGACTATCTGGCATATCTGCGAAAATTAGTGCCAACAGGCAACAATTCGTTCGCCGTGAAAGAGCAGCCCGAACGTGAATTTTACAACATCAATCTTCCGTCAGGTACTACCACCGTTAAATTGACAGATAGCAAGGTGTTCGACAAATACAGGAAAGATATTGTCAAAAATACAGCCAATGCTGCTGCACCACAAACCCATGCTATGCCTGCTGGCACAGAATCGCATGGCGGATTTGCCAATCACCAGTTCATACTGCTATATGACGATTTACTTGCTTCCGGACTTACAGCGGACACCAAAATCGGGCAAATTACATTCGAGGCAAATATTGTTGATACTGTTGAAAATTTTTACGTGCGTATTGCCCAATTAGGCAAGGCGAGCAAAACACTGAACGAGTATGGCTATTATAGCTTTGACACAGTGTGCTTCCAATCTATTGTTGCTCCTGAAGACTGCATAGGCGGCAAGGTAACTTTAGGTTTTTTCAAAGATTATCAGTGGGACGCAAAGGGCAATTTGCTTGTAGAGTTTATAGGCAATACTAAGGCAAATTCGCAAAACATATTCAAAGGCAGCATGGCATCTACCAACCGTGCCGTAACCCTTGATATACCTATGGCAAGCTATGCCAAGCTATCCGGCATGAATCCGAGAATTGAAGCCAACCCGTTGCCGACAATATCAGGCAAGCAGCATTTCACATTTGAAGGTTGGGTTAAGATGAACAAAGGGCTGCCCGATGGCCGCAAGCTAATATATTCCATAGGCGACAGGGTAAATATATTTTTCTCGAATATCAACAATGACAGCGCCCAGATTACCATTGAGATAAATGATGGCAGGCAAAGCCCGAATGCGGCGGTGGCTGTTGACAGGATAACATACAGCAATCAGGACAAAGTGCCTGTGGGCTTGGGTGCTGTGCTGCGATACGACCAGTGGAATCATGTCGCTGTGGTATATAACGGCGAAACAAGCACTACCTTTCCCGAAATGATACAGGTGTATGTTAATGGTGTTGCCAAGCCTGTCTTTTTCCTGCGCTGGTATGATGATGAGGCAAGCTGGAACGTGCGTATGCCTCGCTTTATCGACGACCAGCCTGCATCCTTCACTATAGGCAGAGGCGTATTTGCCGGCTGCTTTGACGAGGTACGCGTGTGGGATGTATCGCTTGATTCTGTTACTGTAAAGAGCTGGTACCGGAAGGCTGTGGATAATACACATCCGAAATATGCTAACTTGATTAACAATTTTTCATTTAATGATGAATATGCCTCGCATACCATACAAAACACAGGCACCGATGCTGTTGCCGCAAAGGCTATAGGCAATGTCAGCTTTATAGCTCAAGGCATTGCTCCGCGTGTATCTGCTCAAACTAATTTCATACCCAATGTATCTTTCATAAGCGGCGATTTTACATATAGCAGCCATACTTCGGAAATAGAATCAACACGCGAGCAGATAGCTGCATCTATTGTGAGCTATGATAGCATATCGCCCCGTCCATATTATCCTGCTGTATCGCAAGTAGAATATAAATATGCTGCTTACAGCTATACCTACGATGCCGCAGGCAAGGCTGTGGATTCCACTGCTGTAACAACTGCCGCAAAGGACTACGAAACTAATGTGCCTACATTCACCTATGAGACCAAGCCATATCCTATCAAGCAAATATTTGAGCTTGGCAGGTTTACCACGCCTTATGGTATAGGCTTGGATTTGGGACCAAATGGCTTTGAATGGGAATATGACCTGACGGACTATATGCACGAATTGCGCGACAGTGTTGAGATATTGGCTCATAACAATCAGGAACTGATAGATCTTAAATTTTTATTCATAAAAGGTGAGCCTGTGCGGGATGTGCTGCGTGTTGTTGCGCCTTGGGGACCTGCAAGCTCCAACAAGTATAAGGACTATGCAAGTGATGCCATATTTCAAGATACCGTTATCACGCTGCTGCCTGCCACCAAAAGCGTCAAAGCCAAAGTGCGTATCTCTGGGCATGGCGCCGAAGGGCGATCAGATGATGTGCCCAGCGGCTGCTGCGAGTTTATGTTTAACAACCATTACCTCTATTCAAGAGAAGACCTTGCCGATCCATACTCATACGTCGAAGCAGGCAAGTGGAAAGTGGAGGAGAACTGCTATGATAATCCTGTGTATCCACAAGGCGGTACATGGAATGTGCCAAGAGAGGGTTGGTGTCCGGGCGGCACTGTTAAGGATTATGAATTTGATTTAACCCCATATATCATTGACGGCAAGGTATCGGTCGATTATGAGATAGAAAGTCAGAAGCTCCCAGCAAACCCCAATTTAGGCAACGGCAATTATTTCATAAACGTGCATATTGTTGAATATGCCAAGTCTACGTATGATAATGACTTAGAGATACTTGAAATTATTAACCCGTCAACAGCAGATATATATAGCCGCATTAATCCTATATGCAATGGCATTAAGGTGGTTGTGAGAAATAACACGGATGACTTCAGCAAGCCTTTGAAACCTTTTGACTTAAAGCTGACCAATGGTGAAAATACTTTTATTCAGTCTGGCATAATTTCGCCCATAGCTCACACTATGGACACGATAGATATAATGCTCTCTGACCCGACGTTCTGGGTAACGGATAACCACGAGCCGACCATTGAGGCATCTATCACGACAGAAGATGACAACATGAGCAATAATACGGCAGTAACCAAATTCAAGCTGCCCGATATATATCAGAAGGATAATTTCAAAATTCGCTATAAGACCAATTTACGGGCGAATACCTATTCATTGAAGGTATATAATTTTGACAATCAGCTTGTGAAAACGCTCGCCGCAAACGGCAATAACCAGATATATAATTTTGAATTAAACGATCTGCCAAATGGTTGCTACCGCATGGAGTTGGTGGATATGGCGGCTTATTATGGATTGACTTGGAGCTTCTATCCTGATCAGGGCAGCGGCAATATCAGTATAACCGATGCAACAGGCACTGCATTAAAAACTTTTAATTCTGATTTTGGGAAGTCAATAGTATATCCATTTGTGCTTGACGGCTTTTCGAGCATTGCCAGTCATGACATCGTCAATTCGATTTCGATATATCCCAATCCAACAGCGGACAATCTCATTATCACTGCTACTGAAGATTTCGGCAGTGCCGTAGTCCGTATTTATGACCTCAGCGGAAAAACGGTATTCGACAGGGTTATGGATATAAATACCAGTGAATCAATCAGCTTGGATATTTCATCCTTAACTGCTGGCACATATTCCATTTGCATTTCCATCGGCGAAAAATCCCAATGGAACAAATTCATAAAGCGCTAAGTTTGGGATGGTATTGTATAAGATATATGCAACTCGTTATTTTAAATCGGGTTGCATATATATTCTTTTGGGCTGAGATTAAACATCGCTGAATTAATAACAAAGCACGAAAATAGCTTGTTTAATATCAAAAAATAGCTTATTTTTAAAAACTTTAATTTAATACAAACAAAAGAAATGAAAAAAAATATTTTGATATTATTCTTGGCATTGATAGCTCAATCGCTTCAAGCTGCTGAAAGTTCTCCTTACGCATTTTTAAAAAATAATTCTACCGCCCGATTTGCCGGCATGTCCAATGCCGTTGTTTCCCTCAAAGACGATCCTGCGATTCTGTTTTTTAATCCGGCAGCAATTTTCGCAACCAAAACTCGAAATTTTAACGCAACTTTTTTAAAATATGTGTTAGATATTAATTCGGGCAATGCCTCATATATCATTCCAACCAGACGGGATGGCACATTTGCTGTAGCTGCCGTTTTTACAAATTATGGCAGTTTTGATTATACAGATTCGCAGGGTAATCCAACGGGAGGCAGCTTTTCCAGCAATCTTGTTTCACTTTCAGGCTCTTATTCCAATATTATTGATTCAAATCTGTATTATGGCGCCACGCTGAAACTTATATATAATTCGCTTGATGATATGAATGGTATTGCTGTTGCCGTTGATGCCGGTCTGCTGTATACGCTTTCAGACAAGCGTACTAACTTAGGAATTTCTATCCTTAATGCAGGCACGGAGCTAAAAAAAATGGGCAATGATTCATACTCCTTGCCTCTTGACATTCGCATCGGCGGATGCCACCGTTTGCGTGGTTTACCTTTGCTGTTTAATTTTAATTTCAACCACTTAAATGAAATGTATTCTGGCTTTTTTTCGCGGTTTGCTAATTTTTCTGTTGGCGGAGAAATCTATTTCGGCGAACACGTGCAGGCAAGATTAGGATATGATAATTATATTAGAAAAAATATTGCCTCTGAGCAAAATAAAGGAATTACAGGATTTTCAGCAGGACTTGGAATAGCGACAAAACCTGTTAATGTCGATTACGGTTTAACTATATACACCAACGATTTATTGCTCCATCGCTTCAGTATCAGCTTGACATTATAAAGAGATGATTGCAAAATTTAATTGAATTTAAGTATTCATTGCTTTTTTATGTTGTGGGCGCTATTGGCAAAATTATTTTGTAGGTCGTGCCTTTCCCTGCCTCAAAATAAACAGAAAAAAACCCGCTGTGCTGAGCGATAATATGCTGCGACAACAAAAAAAGGTAGCGCGATTTGATTTTATTTTCAGATAAATCTGCCAGCATAATTAAATCGCCATTTATTTCTGGCGAAGACAAACCTGTTCCATCATCATTAATAATCAACGCAACTGTGTTATTTTCATCACTCTTATATATTCCAATATTGATGTTTCCGCCATCAGCCATTGATTGACTTGAATATAAAATTATATTTAGAATGGAAAATATCAACTGCGTTTTGTATCCAAGTACATTGATCTTATCATCTATCTCTATTGTTTTATATAAAGTTACACCATTTTTGCTGATATGAGAATTAAGAATTTCCAAAGCTGCTTCCAATAAATCAATAACAGGATGTAAGTGTACAATTTCGTTGATATTTAGAGAATATTTTTCCAACAGCAAACGAGCTGCATTTAAATTGGTAAATTGCTCCGAAATTATTTCCAGTCGCCGCTGAATATCGCCCACACCTTTATCAAGCAATTCTAAATTTGATTTAATAATCTTCAACGGCAGCGCCATAATGTCGTTAATATTAACAATAATTTCACTTATGGCTAATTGATTTGAAGCACGCAAGGTTTGGTTGCGCAGAATTGAATGCTCAATTTGCAGCGTATTTTTGTCCATCTGCAACTGCATCAAACTAATCAAATAACAGGCTTTTTCCATTACTCCATGCAAATTAAGAATATTTTTATTATTCAATTCATCAGCCGAAATTATGGAATTGGCAAGAAACACAGCAGTTTGCATATTTTGAAGTAAGATAGGAATTATTATCAAGCTGCGTATTGAAGGATTATCTTCCTGTTGATAATCTATGATTTTAATTTTTTTTTCATCAAAAACCCAATCGATCAAGCCATCTTCTTCTAAATCGTTATAAATTTTTTTTAATGTACTTGAAAGATTTAACCAGTTGATATTCGTAATACTTTGCCGGTTGTTGTTAAATAAAAATAAATCAAGTTCCACTATTGAAAAATGGGGAGTTAGCAAGTAATAAAGCGCGTCAAAAACATCCGAAATTTTTAAACAATTAGATAAATTTAAATATAAATTTTCTTCATCCGCTTGGTTTATGATTTTTTTTTCATTTTCCTGCTCTTTTGTTTGAAATTCTTTTAACTCATTTTGAAGTATATTGATAGAAAGCTCAAGCGATTTTATATATTCATCTTTTGAATTTAAATCACTTCCTTTTGATGCTTCACTTCCAATTTCTTTCTTTTTCATTTATGTAATTACCTGTAATCTATAGTTTCTACGCCATTGGGAATTTTAAAAATAAATTCATCATCTTTCAATTGCTTATTTATTTGCAAATCTTTCACATACCATTTTTGCTCAATATCATTTGTCTTGATTTTTATTGCAATAATTTTTGAATACGCGCTATCGAGGAATAAGCTAACTTTCTTAATTTCTATAGAATTATCCGTACAATTCAAATCAAGTATATAGTTTTTTTTTGAAGAAGAAGAAAGTTCGGTTTTTAGTTCAACCGGCTTAAGTTTGTCAAAAATATTAAAGAAAAAATAATCTAAAGTTAATCCGCTCAGTTCATTTGCAAATTCAGAAATAATCACATTTTTCGCCACAATATTGTAATTCCAAACGGTTTTTCCATCGCAAATAATTTTTCGATTATCCATTGCTATATGAAATTTATTACCTATTTTAGCACGCAAGATATAATTGTTCGCTTCTTTTTCACTGCTGCCAAAAGTCAGAATAATTGATTTCGCATTGCCATATTTTTTCTTTAAATTTGTGAAAATTTTGTTCTTATCCTGTTGCGAAAACAACGAGTTAGTTATTAAAAACAAAGATATAATAATAAATATTTTTTTCATTTTTATCTTTATGTTGATTGAGGAACAAATGGGAGTCTTTGATTAATAAAAATTAATAATTCTCCTTTATGCACGTAAATACTTACTTTTTCATGAGTTGCAAAATTTCTTGCGCCTTCTCTTTTGCCTAATTCAAGCTCATCTTCAAACAAATTCCAATTCAAATTTTTTGTCGTAACAATCGCCTTGGGCTGCGGAACAAGCGAAACAATTTCATCGGTGTTTAAATTAATTTTAATGTCAGAATCTATTTTAAATCCATATCTATTTTCTGTAAGTATACATAAATTCAGTATGTTAGAATATTTGGCAAAGACGCTCCAATTATTTAGTGTATGTTCGAACTCCCCGCCATTAATACCCAAAATCAAACAATTTTTAAAACCCAAATTTATCGCATAATTTAAAACTTTTTCAAAATCGTTGGTATTTTGATCTTCGCAATAGACTAATTTTGATTTGGAATAGTTTATTTTTTCAGCGCTCCGATTGAAAGTATCCAAATCGCCAATAATTTTATCGGCATGAATATTTATTTTATCCAATTTAAAAACAGCGCCATCAGCAGCAAACACGGGAATATTATCTAACTCGTTAAAAATATTGCGATTAGGGATTTCGCCATCCAAACATACTATACAATCAAATTTTTCATTAAAAACTATTTTTTTCATATCAATTTTCAAATTTTTTATTATCTCTTTTTGCTAATAATAAATGGTTTAAATTATTGTTGTAAATAGCTGCAATATAATTCTTTTGCTTTCATAATTAAAGTGCTTACATAAAACCCCATGCGGTATTTTGCACGGGGTTCAATTTAATAAAATTAATTTTAAAAAAAATATTGTTTTATCTTGAAGCAATAGATTTGCCTTGCATAAATAATGCTAAATAATCACGGCTGCCAGCTTTAGAATCCGTGCCGCTCATATTGAAACCGCCAAATGGATGAACATCAACCATTGCACCTGTACATTTACGATTTATATAGAGGTTGCCAACATGAAATTCTCTCTTTGCTTTCTCAATTTTTTGTGGATTGTTTGTGAAAACACCGCCAGTTAAGCCATAAATAGTATTGTTTGCAATATCGATTGCATGATCGTAATCTTTAGCTTTACATACAGCGAGAACTGGACCAAATATTTCTTCCTGCATTACACGGGCTTTTTCGTCTAAGTCAATAAATATCGTTGGTTGCACAAAATAGCCATTTGTTTTGGAGTCAATTTTATTGCCGCCAGTGAGTAATTTACCTTCAGTTTTGCCGATTTCAATATATTTCAAAACTGTTTCATATTGTGCTTTATTTGCACATGGTCCCATATTTGGATCGTCCATTGGATCGCCAATAACAAGCGCTTCTGTTTTTGTCTTTAATTTTTTAACGAATTCGTCATAAATTTTCTCATCAACAATAGCCCTTGAACATGCTGAACATTTTTGACCTTGGAAACCAAATGCCGCTGCCACAACCGCTGTAGCTGCTTCATCAATATCAACTTCGTGGTCAATAACCATAGCATCTTTTCCACCCATTTCAGCAACAACACGTTTAATCCAGATTTGTCCTGGAGTTACTTTATTAGCTTTTTCAAAAATGCGAAGCCCAACTTCCATAGAACCAGTGAATGAAATAAAGCGAGTTTTAGGATGTTCTACAATGTAATCGCCTGTTTCTGCACCACTTGCAACAAGGAAATTCAAAACGCCGTCAGGTAAGCCAACCTTTTTGAAAATATCAACTAAAAGCCATGCCATCATTGGTGTTTCAGATGCAGGTTTCATAACAACTGTATTGCCTGTAACAATTGCAGCGGTAGTGATGCCAGCCATAATGGCAAATGGAAAATTCCAAGGCGGAATAGCAACGCCAACGCCAAGAGGAATATAGTTATATTCATTCAATTCGCCCGGGAATGGAGTTAATTCCTGTGGTTTTGAATAGCGGATAGCTTCACGTCCATAAAACTCTAAAAAATCAATAGCTTCGCAAGTATCAGCATCTGCTTCAAGATAGCTTTTTCCTATTTCAGAAATCATCCAGGCGTTAATTTCCATGCGGCGTTTTTTAATTTCTTCTGAAGCACGGAATAAGTAATTTGCTCTGATTTCAGCCGGCACATGCTTCCATGTTTCAAAAGCTTTTGCGGCAGCTTCAATAGCTTCATTTGCTTCTTTTTGACCGGCTTTCTGGAAAGTACCAATAACTTCAGATGGATTTGCTGGATTTGTAGAAACAGTTTTCTTTTCTGTCCAGCTATCCTTTCCGTTTATTACGTTTGGAAATTCTTTGCCGAATTGTGAACGCACGAAATCAATTGCCTCTTTTTGCTTGCGGCTTGTTTCTTCGCAAGCGTAGTTATAGTATGTTGCATTACTAAATGGTAACATTGTTGTTCCTTATATTGATAATTAATAGCATTTATATGATCTAAATTAAGCGCTTGCAAGTTACAAAAAAAAGTACACATAGCAAAACCGATACATTGAATGGAAGTTATTTCCGAAGAGAAACATACCAAATCGTATTTGATAAGAATTATATTTTTAACTATATTGCAGGTTTCAAATTTGAAATTATATGAATTAGCTTATTAACTTAAAAGGCTAAAATATAATTTTGTATGAAATGGTTTATACCCAATAGTTATCAACTTACAGTTTAATATGCAATACTAAAAAACACCCCGCTGCTGCGCAGCACCCCTCTACAAGAGGGGAATTGTCTAACTATCAATATTTACATGATGTTATACATTCCCCTTCCATGAAGGGGTGGCAGACGCTTCGACTGACGGGGTAGGTTATGAATAAACATTAATCCATTAGATTAATTAACACATATTGATAACGGCTGAGTATCAGTACAAATTTGTCCGTATTAACAGCGCAACTTGCAAGTTGATTATAGTTCAAAGAAAACATTAACAAATAATTTAATATCTTATGGAAAAAGTATATATTGTGGCGGCAAAACGTACCGCTATCGGAAAATTTTTGGGAACATTGGCAAATGTTCATCCCGTCGACATAGCCGTTCCTGTGGTTAAACAAATACTGGCGGATACGAAGCTGGAGCCGTCAACTATCGACGAAGTTATCGTTGGCAATGTCCTGATGGCTGGGCATAAACAGGGTGTTGCACGGCAGATTGCAGTCAATAGCGGCATTCCGAATGATGTGCCTGCTTATGGACTGAATATGATATGCGGCAGCGGCATGAAGTCCGTTATGCAGGGATACGTTGATATTATTGCCAAGCAGGCTGATATTGTACTGGCAGGCGGCACCGAGAGCATGTCTACGGCTGCTTATGTTATACCCGGCACAATGATGCGAAACGGGCAAAAGATGGGTGACTTTAAGGTTGTTGACCACATGGTGCTTGATGGCTTAACTGACGCATTCTCGGGACTTCACATGGGTATTACCGCTGAAAACGTTGCCGAGCAGCTAAACATCAAACGAGAGGCGCAGGATATATTTGCATATCAATCCCAGCAAAAAGCAATTGCAGCTATAGATGCGGGACGCTTCAAAGCCGAAATAGTGCCGGTGGTAATACCGAATAAGAAGGGCAATATAGTCTTCGATACCGATGAGTTCCCCAACCGCACTACCTCGCCTGACAAGCTGGCAGCACTTAAGCCTGCATTCAAAAATGATGGCACTGTTACGGCTGGCAATGCTTCCGGCATCAATGACGGCGCCTCCTTTGTCATGCTCGCATCGGAAAGCGCTGTTAATAAGTACGGGTTGGAACCCATTGTGGAAATTATTGGTATTGGGCAAGCGGGCGTTGAGCCATCGGTTATGGGCTTGGGACCTGTGCCAGCCATCAAAAAGGCACTGCGGATGGCTGATAAAAAGCTGCTTGATATGGATGTGCTCGAGCTGAATGAAGCCTTTGCGGCACAGTCGTTAGGTGTTATGCAGCTATTGTGCGGGGAGCATGGCGTTGCCGCTGAGTGGCTTGGCGGGCGCACCAATGGGAATGGCGGCGCAATAGCATTGGGACATCCAATCGGAGCATCGGGCAATCGAATTATTGTAAGCTTGATTCACGAAATGAAGCGCTCGGGCAACACATTAGGTCTGGCTTCATTGTGTATTGGCGGCGGCATGGGCACAGCCATAATTATGAAAAAATATTAATAATTGCGATGTGCTGTTTTGCCGGCTCAATGATAGCAATATAACAGGCTAATCGGGCTTGTCGAAACCGCATGTTTCCTGTGCGCAATATTTGATAGATTATACAAGTACCTTTAAATTAATTAATTTATAATGATTTTACCTGTGAATATGAATATACTAAAAACGGCTGCCAGACTATTGTATCTGGTTTGTGCTTTGGCTTTTATCACTGCCTGCGATAGCGATGTAACCAAAAGCGGAAATGACATAACGCAGAATTTTCAACTTGCTTCTTTTGATAGAATCGAAATAGCCAGCGGCTTTAAGCTTGATATTTTACAGGAAGATACGCAGGAGGTGAATATTTCTGCCGATGCCAATTACATGCCGCATATTGTTTGCAAAGTGGAAGGCAATACGCTGAAAATTCACAGAGAGGATAACTATAGTTTTAATGACAGCCGCAATGTGAAAATAAGCGTAAGTATACCAAAATTAAGCTACATATCTTCTTCCGGCGGCTGCTACATATCCACAAACGGCACTTATAATACGTCGAATATGCAAGGCATATCATTGGCTTCGAGCGGTGGCAGTCAGTGGCAGGTTGATTTTCGCGGCGATGCAGCAATCAATATATCTTCTGCAGGCGGCAGCATATTTTTGTCTAATTTTGAGACAAGTGCTTTAAATATAGACGCTTCCGGTGGCAGCGAATTTACTTTGATAGGCAGTGCAACCGACTTGTACTGCAAAAATATTTCCGGCGGTTCAAAAATCAGCGCTTATGGATTATTGACAGACAACAGCGATGTCGAGGCTTCCGGCGGCTCCGTGTTTCATTTGAACGTTGCAAATTCCCTTAAAGTCAATGCAAGTGGCGGCAGTAAAATTTATTATAAAGGTACGGGCAAAATAACATATTCCGAACTGAATGGCGGTTCAAAAGTAGAACATGTCCCATAGTTTTCTGAATGTTTTTTAATAAAACTATACGATACAAGCTATAAAAGCAAAGCTAAAAAACAACTTGTGGCTGTGAATAAAAATTAATAATCCATGCGGTATAAATATGTTCTTCTTTATCTGTTGCCGTTTAGCGTAATGCCATTATTTTGCAATGACTTAAACGATACGCATTTCGGTATATATGCAGGAATTGGCAAAATCAATTATTTTGATAATATGCAGGTAAAGAATTATATTGCGAAGGAAGTTTATGTTGATAAAAGTAATGGCGGTGCTTCGCTGAAGTTTGTATGGGAGCCGGAACACCGCATCAGTATTGGCTTGGAGACGGGTTTTTATCGTATGTATAGCTTTAATTATATAGACAATTTGAATGAAATTTATCGCTATTTGTATGTCAGAGCCGACTATATACCTCTTTTTTTGAATGTCAATATGAGGATTATTAATAATTTTTCACTGGGCATTGGCACAAGCGCAATTATTTTGATGAATGCAACTGATGCCGTTTTGGATGCGGAAAACCGTGATTATTTGTCGGAAATAGACATTAAAAGCTCAACAATATCGATGGCCAATTATCATGTTCAGGCGAATTATATTTTCCCGCTTGGCAAAAACAAAAAATGGCAGCTTGGGGCAGAAGTCCGTTATTTATGGATAGGCAAAACCAACGACCATACTCTAACATATCAGGCATTATTCGGCTACAGATTTTGAATATTTATGAATATTTTTTAATAAAATTATATAATAGTTTATGAAATTAGAAACAGGGAATAACGGCAGCATAATTGCTTACAAAGGAATATATCCCAAAATTCATCCGTCGGCTTTTATTTGCGAAGGCGTGCGGATTATTGGCGATGTGGAAATCGGCGAAGATGCGTCGATTTGGTACAATACCGTCATACGCGGCGATGTTAATTATATCAGAATTGGCAATCGTGTGAATGTTCAGGATATGGCGATGATTCATGTTACACACGATACGTGTCCGACGATAATCGAGGACAACGCTTCGATCGGTCATCTTGCGGCAATACACGGCTGTACCCTTAAATCGGGCTGCCTTATAGGCATTGGGGCGAAAGTACTTGATGGTGCAATCGTTGGCGAGGAGTCTCTTGTTGGGGCTGGAACCGTTGTGCGCGAAGGCTTTGTTGTTCCGCCACGAGTGCTGATAGCGGGCGTTCCGGGTAAAATTATACGCGATTTGCGCCCTGACGAAATATTGCGTGTTACTGATACGACAACCAATTACATGAAATATGTTGCCGAATACCGCAAAGATTTAAGGCAATAGCATTAAATTACATTTCAAACAAAAATTGGTGTTTTTATGGAAAATCAAGCAAATAATGAAAAAAAATTCACACAACGATTAGATTTTTATGCTCAGGCAATTGCAGCCTATTCTATTATTTTGGTAATATTTCTCGTTTTATACGGCATTATCAACGAAGGCACAATCACATTGGCACTGCACAAGCCTGTCGTTATTTTGATGATAGTCTTCATATTTATCACTGCGTCAATGCTTTTGATAACCTCAATTTACAGGCGGCAAATCATAATTGGTGAAAATTATATTATTTTTAAGAACAGATTTAACATAAAGAAGATTGATTTTTCGGATATAGTAAGCGTTAAAATCGGGAAAAGCCCAACCAAAGTTATGAATAACAATGCAAGTATTGTGCGTATCAAAGTGAAAAACAAGAAAAAATTTTACATGATACGCACAGCTTCATTCGACCACGACAAGGAGCTTTACACCGCTCTGTGCGAAATAAAATCAATGAAATAGAAATTCAATATTCTCGCTTGTTACAAGCGCGCGCGCTAATGTTAATAACCAAGGTTATTATAAGGCGAAAAGCGCTGATGGCTAATAAATTGGATGGGCGTAATTTTATTGGAGTGTTGTAATCTTTTTTTTTATTATCTTTGTTTTTAATATTGTAATTGATATAAATCATGGCAAAGAGTAAAACAAAAAGAATAGATAAATTGCAAATCGAAGAGCCTAAAAAGAACAGCAAGCAGACCCAGCCAAGTTCTCTGGAAACGAGTATTCCGAAAAGATTAAGTATTCTGCCGCTTAGAGACATAATTATTTTTCCCAATATGATATTTCCGATTCTGATAGGGCGGCCTTCATCGCTGAAAGCTGTAAGTGAAGCATTGGAAAGAGATAAGTTTATTTTTGTTTCTGCTCAAAAGTCTCCATTTTTGGAAGATATTGATTATAAAGACTTATATAAATTTGGTACTGTTGCGAAAATCATACAAATCATACGCCTTCCTAATAATTTGCTAAAAGTGCTTATTGAGGGTTTTTTTCAAGCCAAAATTGTTAAGCGCATTCCAAACGATAGCTTTATCGAAGCGGAAGTCAAGATTATAATTCAAAATTATGAAGACAAAGATCCAAAGCTGCAAGCATTGATACGAAGGGCGTCGGAGCTTTTCAACGAATATGTAAAGAACGACAAGAACCTTCCGCCTGAGATTATAAATGCGTTCGATAGCATTGTGAATCCTCAGCAAAAGCTGTATTACGGAGCTGCAAATATTCGGACGAAGTTGGAAGCCAAGCAAAAAATCCTTGAGCAAATAGATATTTTTAAGCAATATCTTGAATTGAACACGCTTCTAACATCTGAAATTGAGATGATGAAGCTGGAGAATGAAATAGATTCAAAAGTCCAAAATTCCATACAGCAAAATCAGCGTAAGTATTATATACAAGAGCAAATTAGAGCATTGCAGCAAGAGCTTGGAGATGATGAGGGCAGCTCAGTTCAACCTGATATTGCAAAACTAAGAGCAATGCTCGACATGGCAAAGATGCCAGAACATGCTAAAAATAAGGCAGAAGAAGAATTAGAAAGATTAAAAAAAATTCATACTATGTCGCCGGAATATTCTACTAACCGCAATTACATAGAAATGCTGGCAACCGTTCCATGGAGCAATTTCACGAAGGATAATTTTGATATTGCCAATGCGCACAGGATTCTTGATGAAGACCACTATGATTTGGAAAAGCCAAAAGAAAGGATATTGGAATATATTGCGGTTTTGAATTTATCTGGTCATTTGAAAAAGCAAATCCTTTGTTTTGTTGGTCCTCCGGGTGTGGGCAAAACATCGCTTGCCAAATCTATTGCCCGTGCGTTAGGTCGCAATTTTGTGCGATTTTCGCTTGGCGGCGTAAGAGATGAAGCTGAAATACGCGGGCACCGCAGAACTTATATCGGTTCAATGCCCGGACGAATTATTCAATCCATGAAAAAGGCTGGTTCGGTAAATCCTGTCATATTGCTTGATGAGATAGATAAAATGTCAATGGATTTCCGAGGCGATCCTTCTGCGGCGCTACTGGAAGTGCTTGATCCAGAGCAAAATATTGCATTCAACGACCATTATCTTGAAGTGGATTATGATTTATCAAATGTAATGTTCATTACAACCGCCAATGTAAGGCACGCTATTCCTGTGCCTTTGCAGGACAGAATGGAGATTATAGAGCTGTCGAGCTATCTTGAAAACGACAAACTGAATATTGCCAAGCAGCATATCTTTCCAAAGCTGTTGGAAGAATTTGGAATGAGCGATTTAAACATAACTATTACAGATAATGCTATCTTAAAGGTAATACGCGAATATACCAGAGAGGCAGGCGTCAGAAACCTGTTCAGAGAGCTTTCCTCTATTTTGCGAAAACTGGCTAAAGATATAGTTATCGAATTTGAAAATAAATATCCTGCCGGCACTGAAAAAGACAGGTCAATACTTCAAGTACCGGAGTGTAAAAAGGCAATAAAGCGCAAGAAATATGTAATAAGCGAGCAGAAAGTAGAAGAATATCTAAAGCTGCCAAAATTTAAAGAGCGTAAAGACAGGCTGGAAGACAAGGTCGGTGTGGTAACAGGTCTTGCATGGACAAGCGTTGGCGGTGAAATTTTGCAAATTGAAGCAACGATAATGCCCGGCGCTGAAAAACTGACGCTAACCGGCAAACTGGGCGATGTGATGAAAGAATCTGCGGCAGCGGCGCTATCTTTCGTGCGTTCAAATTATAATGAGCTGAAAATACCGAAAGAATTTAATAGCAAGAAAGAGATACACATACATGTGCCGGAAGGTGCTATTCCCAAAGATGGACCTTCTGCCGGCATTACAATAGCAATTGCTCTTATTTCTGCTGCCACAGGTAATCCTGTGATTGGTGATTTGGCTATGACTGGCGAAATCAATCTTCGCGGCGAAGTCCTTGCTATTGGCGGGTTAAAGGAAAAGCTGCTTGCTGCAAAAAGGCTTGGCATCTCCAAAGTACTGATTCCTGAAGATAATGCAATCGATTTGGACGATATTTCCGATGAAATCAAGACAGGGTTGAATATCATTCCTGTAAGAAATATTTTTGAAGCTTTAAAGCATACTTTTAACAAGCCAAAACCCAATAAGACAAAATAATTTTTGAATCAATAATTAAAAAAAATTAATAAATATAGAGTAAATACTTATGAACAATATGGTAGATAAATTATTAGGCACATCAGAATTTGCAACACTTCCGCCTGTTACAATGAAAATTTTATCTATGCTTGAGCATGACGACGACCTTGACATAAGGGAATTGTCGCGTGTAGTCGAAACGGATGCATCGCTTTCGCTGAAGCTTATAAAGGTGTCGAACTCGCCTTTATTTGCAATGCCCGGAGAAATATCCTCTATCCATCAAGCCATTATCACGCTCGGCTTAAACCGTGTTACAAATATTGTGCTAGGTATTTCCATATTCTCAAAATTTGTCCTGTCCTCAAAAGAGGGAATGAAGGAAATTATCGAAAAATACTGGTGGCATACTTCATCTACCGGTATGGTCAGCAAGTCATTAGCCAAGCGGTTGAACCAGTCGTTCAAGGAGTATGAATTTATCGGCGGCTTATTGCACGACATCGGAAAACTGGCAATGATACAATATGATTTTGAAATGTATAAAAAGGTAATAGATCTTGTAGAAAACGAAGGCATGATAGATACTGCGGCGGAAAAAGAGATATTTACGGTAGACCATGCAGAGGTTGGAGCTGGCATAGCAAAAACATGGAGGCTGCCAAAGGCTCTTGCCATGATTCTTCAATATCATACAAATGTGAAGGCAGCGCCCGTTGAATATCAGACTTTGATTGCAGTGGTTAATTTCGCCAATATGCTGTGCGAAATATGGGATGCCGGTTTTTATGAAGGCTATCACTCCATTGAATTTCCCAAAACCCCTGAATGGGGAATTATTAATACATTGCCCAGCCAAACAGGACTTGACGCTGAACAGATTACATTTGAACTGGAAACAGATTATAAAAATTCACAGGCATTTTTAGATATAATGAATTCCAAAGTTAATTAATCAGGAAGATGGAATGGTTAGCGAACTGCCCGAATATCTTCATGACACTTATGATAAATTTATTTTCACAATAGAGCAGCGCTTAGAAGAATTCAGGAATATTTCTCCTGATAACTGCTTCTATGAATTTTGCTTTTGCATATTAACTCCGCAGTCAAAAGCCAAAAGTGCCTGGTGGATGCAGAGGAAGCTCGAAGCTATGAACTTCTTTGAACAAGGCGGAGACATGCGGACAATAGCAAGATTGCTGCGTACGTCAAAGTATCACATACGTTTTCATAATGTAAAAACAGAGCGGCTGTTCAAGGCAAGAGATTTTTTTCCAACGCTCCAAAATATTCTGGCAAGCGATAAAACACCTTACGAAAAGCGGTTTGAGCTCAGACACAGCTTCAATGGGTTGGGTATGAAAGAAAGCTCTCATTTTTTAAGAAATATCGGCTATTCCAATATTGCGATAATCGACCGCCACGTTTTGCGGCATTTGTATCAGTGTGGAGTCATAGATAACGTGCTACGCATAAGCGACCAATGTTATCTTAGAATAGAAAATGAATTTTTAAAATTTGCGGATCAGATAAAAATCCCTGTTGACATTCTTGATTTACTCTTTTTTGCCCACGACACGGGCGAAGTTTTAAAATAGACATCACGATTTATTAAAAAATATTCATAATTATATGCAAATTATATCTTCAATCTTTTATTTTGTCATTGTATTAGGCATTCTGGTTTTTGTTCATGAATTTGGTCATTTCATAATGGCAAGATTAAGCGGAATGCGTGTTGACGTATTCGCTCTCGGCATGGGCTTTCGCCTTTTCGGCTGGAATAAAATTACAGGCTTCACATTCGGCAACCTGCCGAAAGATATGGAACTTAACGGCAATACTGACTATAGAATATCTGCGCTTCCTATCGGCGGATATTGCAAAATAGCCGGTATGGTCGATGAGAGCTTTGACAGCAATTTTGAGGCTCAAGAACCGCAACCTTATGAGTTTCGTTCGAAAAATCCTTTTAAAAAATCGATAACTATTGCCGGCGGCGTGCTTTTCAACCTCTTGCTTGCTATCACATTTTTTTCTATTATTTCCTATAAAAACGGCGAAACTGTTATTAATACAACAACAATAGGCTCGGTTGCGGATAAATCCATTGGGCAGACAATAGGCTTGAAGCCGAATGATAAGATTATATCAATAAATGGGAAATCGCTAAGTTCGTGGAATGACATAGTCTTGGAATTTGTCGACAAACTTGGAAATGATAAGCAAATTAAATTGCAGCGAAATGGGTTGGAGACCGTTGTTCAAGCCAATGGCAAACAGCTGGTGGACATGTTTTCAGCTAAAACGCCTCTGGGCATCGAACCCAACAGCGTGCGCACGGTGATACTTGCCGTTACCGAAAATAGCCTCGCAAAAAATGCGGGCTTGCAAAATAACGATACGGTTATTGCGATAAATCAAATACCAATTCATGCGATAAGTGACTTTATGGATATATTGCAAGCCAATAAAAATAAGGAGATTACACTCGCATGGAAACATAGTCATGATACAATAATTAAAAAAATTTCATTAGATGAAAGCGGTAAAATAGGCGTTCAAATTTCACAAATTTTTGCAGGCGATATCACCAGAAAAGACTATAGCATTTTTGGGGCGATTGCAGAAGGTGCTAAAACGACATTCGACAATATTGGAATGATAGTCAGTTCTATCAAACAGATTGTTGCTGGAAAATTGGAATTTAAAAAAGCGATTGGCGGACCTGTCATGATTGCGCAGCAGGCATCTCAATTTGCCGAACACGGCTTTTACAGCTTTATTTATTTCACAGCTATGTTGTCTATTTCATTGGCACTTATAAACATTCTCCCTCTGCCGGCACTTGACGGCGGTCATATTGTGATTATTATCATTGAGGCAATCATCAGTCGAGAAATTCCAATAAAAATAAAATTAGGAATACAGCAAGTCGGCATGTTCCTGCTTATAGGCTTAATGCTATATGTCATCATAAATGATGTATTGAGGCTGGTATAACTGGGGAAATTGGCGAAAGGCACGGGGCGGTTATCGTACTATTTTTTTTGTATTTACACGTACGCTCCAAGCAAGCATATAATCATTAAAAAACATTTAAAAATATCATGAAATATAAGCGAATTTTACTGAAATTAAGCGGTGAAGCATTAATGGGCGATAGCGAATACGGCATCAATCCTGTTGCTGCCAAAGGTTTTGCTGACGAAGTTGCAATGGCGCACCAGCTTGGCATTCAAATCGGCATCGTCATCGGTGGTGGCAATATTTTTCGAGGCATTCAGGCGGCGGCAAAGGGCATCAATAAAATTGCTGGCGACCAGATGGGAATGCTTGCAACGGTGATTAATGCCACTGCCTTTCAAAATATCCTTGAAAGCATTGGTATCAAAGCGATTGTGCAGACTGCAACAGAAATGCGGCAATTTGCTGAAACATTCACAAGCCGCAATGCTATAAGCTACTTGGAGCAAAATAATGTTGTAATTTTTGCGGGCGGCACTGGCAATCCGTTTTTTACGACGGATTCGGCGGCGGCGCTGCGTGCCATTGAAATCAACGCTGATATTATGATAAAAGCCACGAGCGTAGATGGGGTTTATGACAGCGATCCGAAGAAAAATCCTGATGCAAAATTTATTAAAAATCTTTCATATATTGATGTTATCCAGCAGGATTTAAGGGTGATGGATCATACTGCAATTATTTTATGCCACGAGAACAACAAGCCTGTTGCTGTCATTAACCTGCGTAAAAAAAATAACTTAATTGATTTTCTCAACGGCAAAGATACAGGTACTGTAATACAGAAATGAGCAGAGAAATTATTGACAAGTTGAGAATAGAGGATTACAAGCAGAAGCTGGTACTGAATAAGCCTGATAATATTCATGATTTTGATGCAATAAATTATGATACAAACATTAAGCAAAAGTCCTATGATTTGATTTTTGCCTTTATTTTTTCGTTGAATGAATTTACCGGTCTGCTGGAAACTGTAATAAGCCAACACCTTCTAAATCCTGATGGTTACATATATTTTGCCTATCCTAAGAAAGGGAATAAGCAATACAGGGAATATATCAACCGCGATGATTTTTTTCCGCAGGTAGATATGGATAATGATGGATATGTTAATGGCAGCCATGTTAAGTTCAATAAAATGGTGGCGTTCAATGATGTATTTACTGCCATTGGCTTGAAGCATCTGCCCGTGCGAAAAACGACGACCAAGCCGAGCCAATGTGTGGCTGATTATGTGGAGCGTATCCCTGATTTGCAAAATCATTTTGCCGGTAATAAAACTACTTTACAGATATTTAATAGTCTTACGCCCGGCTATCAGCGCGATTGGGCAAGATATATTTATAGCGCCCAAACGGGTACAACTGTTCAGAAGCGCCTGACGGAGATGGAGGATATTTTGGCGCAAGGCTATAAGTCTAAAGACTTATACCGACAAAAGAAAAAATAAATGTACAAATTCATTTCATTTTGCTCTTCGCTCTGGCGCAAAACGCTGTTTCCCAAGCAGCCATTGATGCGGTAAATATATGCAAGCTGCTTAAATGGCGGTATTCATAAACTGCCAAGTCATAAAAAGTACATCAGTTTTCACTCCGAAGGAACATGCCTTTTTACTGCGTAAAAAATATTTTTTGAAAAGTTTAATTTTTATTTGGTCTGTATGAAATCTTTTTATTATATTGGCATTGTTAAATTAAAACATTATTAAACAACAGATACTTAGTATAACTTTGGAAGAAACAATAAGCGAAGAAGCGATGCACGGAAGATAGAAATATTAAAAAATATTCATAAACCTATTCTATCTTCCGACCAAAAACAGCCATATCATTTAGATAAAATTTTCAATATATAATAATATAATTAATATTTTTTAATAATTTAAAAAAATCGTTGGGGTGGTGAACCTCATATCAAATATACACAGGAAATAAATATGAAAGCACATTTTTTCTTTTTTATCTTTTTAGCATTAATCTGTATCAATGCAAGTTATGCCCAGTTTGTAGGCTACAACCAGATGATACCCAAGCAAAGCATGTATATCTACCCAAATATCATTATGGTAAACCCTGATATTAAAGCACTTATGAAAGAAGTATCTATCCAGAATTTAGAAGATAATATCCGATATTTGCAAAATTTAGGACCTCGTAATGGTCGTAATCAGGCAACTTTGCAGGCACAAAACTGGCTTGTGGAACAACTTGAAAATTGCGGATTAAACACGTACGTAAATAATTATCCGGACATTACACTTACTGATACATTGGATGCTGGCAATGTCATAGCCGTTCAAACAGGTACTGAATATCCAGATGAATATATTGTAATTTCATCGCATTATGATGTAGGTGCTGAACATCCAGGAATAGATTCTGAAACCCCTGGCGCTGATGATAATGCCTCTGGAACGTCAGGCGTTCTTGAGATTGCTCGTGTTTTGAGCCAATATAAATTTAAACGTTCTATTATATATGTATCTTTTAATTTCGAGGAATATGGGCTTGTAGGCAGCTCTCATTTTGTGCAAAAATGCTATAATGAAGGCATGAATATATTGGGCTGTTTCAATATCGATATGCTTGGCTACATGCCTGTAGGCAAGCCTTTACAGTTGTATTATAATGCTTATAGAATCCTATCTTATGCCTTTTCAGAATATTTCAGGAATACAGCAAGCTTATATTTACCTGACATACCAATTTCTCCTTTTAGCAGAGAAGGTGGTTTCATGGGAGACGATAAGAATTTCTCTCAGAGTGGTTACCCAGCAATATATATTGGAGATGTGGAAAATTTGACACCTTGCTATCATAGACCTTGTGATACTATCGGTATAGGAATAGATAGTGCCGGAGTTAACAATATGGAACTGGTGCAGGCATTTGTTCAAGCTACTATTACATCTGTGGCAGAGCTGGCAAATGCACAATACCTCCAAGCTATAACTGATAATGAAAAAATATTAATAAATTGGGATAAAGCAGCTGGAGCGGCTAAATACGTGCTTTATAAAAATGGCAATCCAGTAACTGAAACAACAGCTACTACTTATGTTGATAATGATGTTGCACATGGTACTGAATATGTATATTATGTTGGCAATATTAAAGCAGGCGAAAATGAAGAATATTCAATATCTAATAGCGATACAGTTGTGCCATCAATGCCTGTAATCTTGCCATATTTCAATAACTTCGAAAACAGTATGAGCGATTTTCGTGTTAATGATGCAAGCTGGGCATTATCGCAGGATGAAGCATATTCCGGTACATATTCATTATCTAATAGCCCGACAGATAATGCAGAGGCAATTGCAGAGCTACGCTGGTTTTCCATACCCGATACTGCAAAAAATGTAACATTAAGTGTATTTTTAAAATCAATTAATCAATCTTCACCTCACCGCTATAACCTACCGTTTACATGTATTGAGGTAACTAAAGACAGAAAAACATGGAAACGATTATATAACTTTGCATCAAAATGTGATTGGGCAAAATACGAGTTCTCTTTAAACGAATATATAGGTGAGTCATTTGTGCAATTGCGTTTTAAATCAAGAAGCTATGATGAAAATACAAAGGCAATGTTTGATGATATAGGCATTGATTTTGATGCAATGCAATTACCACTGCCAAAACCAAAAAATGTGAAGATAACCGATTATGGGAATCCTTATGGCGCACCACATATCAAAAGATATATAGAATGGGACATTACAGGTTATTATGCTTCTCTATTAGGTTATAATATCTATAGAGATGGCTATAAAATAAATGATGAAATACTTCATTTCGCAAGCTATAACGCCACAAAAGATTCTAACTTAACAGCGTGTTATCAGGTTACAGCGGTATATTCAGAGCAGGAAAGTGATTTTTCAGAAGAAGTATGTGCTGCTGGATCTGGCTATGTCATAGAAGAATATATGCCATTTGCCAACATTCATATATCGCCTAATCCATCATCAGGTATCTTCAATATTACAACAGGTTTGGCTATGCCGTATACTATAACAATATATGGACTTAACGGCATAAAAGTATACCAGCAATTGGATTATACCGATGGGCAGATAAATTTATCATATCTTCCTAAAGGCACATATTTTATTAAAATAAGCACAAATAAAGAAAGCATATCAAAAAGAGTGGTAATAGAATAAAAAGCTATAAATAACCTCATACCAAATATACACAGGAAATAAACATGAAAATAAATTTTTTACTATATGTTTTGCTGGTAATTAAAATAAAATTATGCTTCATCAACAAATTTTGACTTGTCCGCATTGCATCAGCAATAATTTGATAAAAAATGGCCATTTTGTGTGAACAAAACCTAACAGAAAATGAAGTAAAAAAATATCTGCAGCTATGATTATATCGCTAACATTTTTTCTTTTAGAATTGCCCTTACCGATTCATTTCTTGCATGACTGTTTGGGCGGTGTTTTGCGAGGCGCCGGATTTTCCAAGTATGCCTTTTAATTTGGCAAATTTGTGCTGCTGGTATTTGCAGTATTCACTATTTTCTAAAAATGGTTTTATTCCATGGCAAAGTTTTTGTTTGTTGGCATTGCGCTGGATAAATTCGGGAATGATATTTTCCTCTAAAATTATATTCGGCAATGCGATATATTCTAAATTTATCAAGTGCTTACCGAAAATATAATGTGTGAAAGAAGTTTTATACGCCATTATCATGTTCATTCCGAGCAGCGCTGCTTCAAGCGTTGTTGTTCCGGCTTTCACAATACCAACTTTTGCTTTTCGCATCAATTCATGCGAATCATAATATAGCTTATATTTAAGCTTATATTTATTTAATTTGTCAAAATATTCTTTTTTTACATTCGATGAAATAGCAAAGGCGTATTCAAATTCAGGATATGTCTTGTGTAATTCAGCTGCCGTTTCAGCGAAAAGATAGAGATTTTTATCAATTTCCTGCTTTCTGCTGCCCGGAAAAAATCCAATAATATTTTCCTTATTTTCTGCGGGAATTATATCTTCCGAAAACACAGGAATATCAAGCAATGGATGTCCGACATAAATAGAACGAATGCCACGTTCATTAAAATATTTTTCTTCAAAAGGCAAAATAACGAACAAAATATCGGTAATATTTTTCAGCTTTTTCCAGCGATTTTCACCCCAAGCCCAAAGTTGCGGCGCAATATAGTAGTAAACTGGAATATTTATTTTTTTAGCATATTTGGCAATTTCGATGTTAAAGCCTGGGTAATCGACGGGAATGAAGCAATTTATATTTTCATTATCCAGAATTTTTTTACATTGTGAGATTAATTTTGCCCATAATCTGGCGCGTTTTGTTACTTCAATAATTCCGACGACGGAAATTTCTTCCAATGGGATAATAGATTTCAATCCTTCGGCTTCCATTTTTTTGCCGCCAATTCCAAAAAACTCAATATAATTATGAATTTTTTTTAATTCTTTCATCAACAATGAAGCATGAATATCGCCTGAAGGTTCGCCGGCAATTATGAGGATATTAATTTTTTTATTTGAAATATTACACATTATTTATTTCAGCTAACTCACTTAATATAACGATAACATTTGTTCCTGTTCCAAGTATACTGTCGATTTTAATATCAGCCTTTATCATTTTGGCATATTTT
>JAVBOP010000140.1:0-24435 GCA_031550405.1 Kapaibacterium sp. (SeqCode) | reverse complement strand
AACATATTTTTCAACCTCAGGCGAAATATGCTCATAAGTGCCAACAGCACCACTAATCATGCCAACATTTGTATCAATCATTGCACTTTCAATACGGCGAATATTTCGCTTGCATTCCTCAAACCATAGAGCAGCCTTTAAGCCAAATGTCATAGGTTCGGCATGAATACCATGGCTTCTGCCGATACAAACAGTGTATTTATAGTTGATAGCAAGCCGTTTTAAGCTCTCGGCTAATTTATTCATGCCAGATAATATAAGCTCGCCAGCCTGCTTAATCTGCATGGCAAGTGCCGTATCAAGCACATCGCTTGAAGTCATGCCAAGATGAATAAAACGCGAATCTTCGCCAATATATTCTTCAAGACTCGAAATAAATGCAATAATATCGTGCTTTGTTTTTTGTTCTATTTCTTCAATGCGGGCTATATTTAATTTAGCTTTTTTCTTTATTTGCTCAAGTGCTTCTTCAGGCACAATTCCTAAATTTGCTTGGGCTTCGCAAGCAAGTAATTCTATATCAAGCCATAGTTTGTATTTATTTTCGTCTGACCAAATATCAGCCATTTCTTTGCGTGAATAACGAGATATCATACCTAAAACCTAATTAATTTCATAATAAAAAACAAGTTACAAAATTAATCAAAAATTAGAAAATAGAAAAATTTTTAACAAACGAATTGTCAAAAGGATTCTCCAATAAAATGAAATTTTTATTCATCATTCATGTTGTCGAAAATGTTGCTTATTATTTCTTTTATATCACTATGGTAAAAGCCTTTGTTGCGTAAATAATTATAAATCTTATCCTTAGAGTGTTTTTCATTTCGCTTTTTTATAGAATTTAATTTCTTTTTTACTTCAATTTGCATCATTTCATACTTTTTCTCATGCGGATAATGCTCCGCAATTGCCTGCTCAATTATGTCTCTATCAATACCTTTTTGAAGCAACAGCATCTTTATTTTATCTTCACCATCTCTACTCATAAGCATTCTATTTATTATATATTTACGAGAAAAATCATGATCGTTTATTAAATTAAATTCATGCAAAAAAACTATGGTTTTGGCAATTTCTTCGTCATTAAATTCATTATTTTTTAAATAGTCAACAACCTGTTTTCTGGTTCGCGGAATAGCAACATAAGAATATGCCTTGCGCTTGCAATCAATAAACCTTTGTTTATCAATGACTTGTTTTAACAAATCTTCGGCAATTTCCATTCCCGACGACAATTTATACTCTGTTATCAGATCAATCGATAAATTCAGCGAGGAATTGTCGTCAAACTCCACAAGATAAAAAGAAGCCTGCTTATTTGCAGGCTTTATTGTAGTAATATATTTAAATAATTTCATTAATTATTAAAAAAAATTAATAATCGCAATATGCTGACATATTAAATGTCTTATATTTCAAAATCTTATCCAGCATTTCCTTTATTGCACTCGACACACCAATAAACAACGAGCGGGATACAATAGCATGCCCTATATTATATTCTTTTATATCAACAATATCGCATAAGTCCTTAATATTATGATAATTAATGCTGTGGCCCGCCGCTGGAACAAGTTCATTCTTAATTGCATAATTAGTAGCCTCCCAAATGCTGCTTATCTGCAAATCTATTTCATCCTGCGTTTTAGCCAAGGCGTATTTTCCTGTATTGAATTCAACACCATCTGCCTTAACCTCAATAGCTGCATCGATTTGCGCAATATCGGCTTCAATAAATAAACTCACCAAAATGCCGGCATCGTGCAATTTTTGAGTGCATTCTTTTATATGCGGCAGATGCTTAACGACATCCAAACCGCCTTCAGTAGTTACCTCATTTGGGCGCTCTGGCACAAGCGTGGAAACCGTCGGCTTGACATCAAGCGCTATTTTCATAATTTCATCGTCTGTACACATTTCAAGATTAAGTTTTGTATTAAGCATATTTTTCAAGAGGTTAACGTCTTTTTCATTTATATGCCGCCTATCTTTCCGGAGATGTGCAACAATGCCCGTAGCACCTGCCATTTCCGCCTGTAGTGCTGCAAATACAACATCTGGCTCATTGCCACCTCTCGCATTTCGCAAGGTAGCAAAATGATCAATATTCAGATTAAGATTAAACATAAAATTAATTATTAATTGTGCTAAATTGTTAATTATCGTACAAAAATACAAAAAAATAATTACAGAGGAATTATTCATAATTATTTTGTGTTCTGGAATTGGACATTATTCCATTTTCATTGATGTATTTGGCATTGCAAGACTTCCATGTTCGAGCATAGAACGTCCAGCTTTCCAGTAGCATTTTATATTTCGCACGTGTATTTCGTCAAATTGACCATCGCTACGCCAACATCACCCAAAAGTATATACTTAGTGAATAGTGTTCTCCACAAGCGGTATTTATATTTTTGGACTGCAGGTACTCATCATGCAGTAAGAAATTATTGTCTGGAGTTTGTATGTGTGGATTTTGTGAAAAAATTTATTATCTTTGTAGTTTAAATTTGAAAACTAATCTGCTCTGCGCGATTGGTTAATTATTAAAAAAAATTAATAATAATATACATTGGAGTAACAAATGCCAAATCCTAATCGAAAAATGTCCCGCACAAGAAGGGATAAACGTCGCACACACTATAAAACAGAAGCCTCAAGCACAGCGACTTGCCCAAATTGTGGCGCAGCGAAAATAACGCATGCAGCTTGCACAGATTGTGGTTACTATAACGGACGAAAAGTAATAGCAACTGTTTAGTGTGATTTGCTGTTGATTTAGTTAAGCGAAAGGTATGTTATTTTGAATTGATTTTTTGTTCTAGTAACCATGTTTTTCGCTTAATGCTTTTATGGATTATTGACAATTATGTATGAATGCAAATAAAAAATCTGAAAAAATTCGGATAGCCATTGATGCTATGGGCGGTGATTTTTCACCCAAAAATGAAGTTGAAGGCACTCTGCTGGCTCTTAATTCGCCCGAAGGAAAAAATCTGGAGATAATATTTTTCGGAAATAAAGCTAAAATAGAAATTGTGCTGTCGGCGGCAAATTTCCAAAATGACAATCGAATATCAATAGTTGATACTAAAGATGAAGTGGTAACAATGTCCGACAATCCTGTGGAATCCATCAGGACAAAGCGGGCTTCTTCTATGTTTAAAGCCATAGAATCGCATAAAAAAGGCGAAACCGATGGATTTATTTCCGCAGGAAATACTGGCGCAACCCTTGCGATATCCACAACTCTTCTGGGCAGAATCGAAGGTGTTAGCCGTCCTACAATAGGAACGTTTTTTCCCACAATTACCAATTTGCCTGCATTTTTGACTGACGCCGGAGCTACATTGGAGCGCCAGCCAAGATTTTTGTACGAATATGCAATTATGGGTAATATTTATTTTAGAGAAATCTTCGGAGTGAAAAAACCAAGTGTAGGTTTGCTCAATGTTGGCGAAGAATCGACAAAAGGTACTGAGGAATTGATTGAAACATATAACATGTTGAAAAATAGCCACTTGAATTTTATTGGAAACATTGAAGGGCGTGATATTTTGACTGGCAAAGTCAACTTAGTGATTACCGATGGATTTACTGGCAATATTGTTTTAAAATTTGCCGAAAGTTTTTTGCCGGTGATGAAAGAATCACTGAAACAATTTGCCGAAACAACCACTCTCAACAAGCTGAAAACAGGAATAATTGCACCAACATTAAAGCAAATATTGAGTAGATTCAATTATGAAATTTATGGTGGAGTGCCTTTGCTTGGAGTTAATGGTGTTGTTATTATCGGGCATGGCAGTTCATCGCCAACCGCTATAAAAAACATGATATTATCTGCGGTTAACACAATTGAAAATAAGATTTGCAATAAAATCCGCCTCGCATTAAATGCCCACGCTTTATAGATGTAAATGACATTACGCTACAAACAAGAAGGGCTCATTATAAAAGCATAAACCTCCACTATTCTTCCCTTTTAATGCTGAAAATATCTAAGATAAAAAAGTGCGTTTTTTTTATATCTTTCAATGGCATGGTGGAAAAAACGTGGAAGGACTTTTTAATCAGTCAAATTTCAAAACAAATAAAGCCTTGTAACTTATTGAATTACAAGGCTTTATTATTGTCGGGGCGATAGGATTCGAACCTACGACCCTCTGCTCCCAAAACAGATGCGCTAGCCGGGCTGCGCCACGCCCCGAAAAGTAAGTCACAAATATAATACTTTTTTTTAGCATATACAAATTTTATTTATAAAATTTAAAAATAATGTGCAAATGTATATCAACAACCCTTTCAAAGATAAAATGGTATTGTAAACTATAGATACATTATTATATTTGTAATTATTTAATATTAAGTTGTTTATAAATATATGAGTTACCCACGTTGCTACAGCATAAATTAAAGTTAAACATGGTTTTCTTCGAGGTCGTCAGCGCTATCTTTGCAAAGACTGCGGTTTTAATTTTTTGCTTGAGAGCAAATCTAATGCTAAGTCCTTAGAAATAAAGCGATTAGCTCTTGATATGTATTTGGAAGGTTTAGGTTTTCGCCAGATTGATATAATATGAAAAAATATTCATAAAATAGGCAAATTTACCTAAAAACAATGCGCCTGCAAAGATTGTTGAAATCGACGAGCTTCATACGTATGTATGTTTAAAAAAAGATACTTATGGATATGGATTGCTGTTGATAGACTTGGCAAACGGTTCATCGCTTTTGTCTGTGGCGGCAGAAGTATAAAAACAGGATTAAAATTATGGAACTCTTTGAAAAATAAGGAAATAACCTGATTTTGCACTGACCATTGGCATAGTTATGCAGAATTTATTCCGCCTGAAAAACACATGAAAACGAAAGCCGAAACATTCACCGCAGGGCTATAATAGCAGGATTAGGCGCTATTTAGCAAGATTTAAAAGAAAACAAATGCTATTCAAAAAGCAAAAATATGATTGAATGTTCTCTAAAGCTATTAATCTTGAAGCTAAATAAGCAAGCATGTATCTGCTTTTAACAATACTGAAATATAATAAAATATCTATTTTTTACAATACCATTTTCGTATTTCGTACACATATCAAGCGATTATGTTGAAAACGATATGCTTTTCAAAAAGCGAATTAATCCATGATAACTTCATCGTAATGTACATTGAAAAAAATATTTTCAACCGTTGTGAGATACGACCGCATAGACCAGCCCAATACCGTATAAATGGCAGGTTTTTTTGTTAATGATATTATTTTTGGTTATCTTGAATGAATGAAAGTGTATAATAATGTTGACGATATTTCATTTTTTAAAAATCGAGCCATAACAGTTGGCACTTTTGATGGAGTGCATATAGGGCATCAAAGTATAATTAATACTCTTAAAAATCAAGCGGTTGAAAAAAAAATGAAATCAATGTTGATTACTTTCGAGCCGCATCCGCAGATTTTTTTAAATAAAAATAATATTAATAATTTTCCACTTTTAACTACGATTGAAGAACGCATCAAGATTTTTTCGAGTTTGGAAATCGACGAACTTCTTATTCTTCCATTTGACAATAGCTTAGCAACGCTTACTGCTATCGACTTTATATGCGAATTGCTTCATAAAAAAATAGGATTTAGCATTTTCATAATTGGATTCAATCACAGTTTTGGCAAAAACAGACAAGGAAATTATAAATTATTATTTGATTTATTTGACAATTTTGATGCTGAAATTCTGCGAACAGAACCTGTTTTGCTTGATGGCTTATCGGTTTCGAGTACCATAATCAGGCAAGAAATTATGAATAAAAATTTAGAATTAGCGAATAAAATGCTTGGCAGAGAATATTTTTTAACAGGTAAGGTTGTTAAAGGTAATGGATTGGGAAAAAAGATAGGATTTCCAACTGCTAATTTATCAATCGAAAATAATTATAAATTAATACCAAATAACGGTGTCTATTTTTGTAAAGTGATTATTGACAATGAAATTTTTTATGGAATGGCGAATATAGGAACGCGTCCAACTTTTTTTCAAGCTGGCAGTAAAACTATCGAAGTCAATATTTTTAATATGTATAGGGAAAATATTTATGATGAAACTATAGAAATATATTTTCTAAAATTCATACGAGATGAAAAAAAATTTAGCAATGTCGATGAATTAACAGCACAAATTCATATTGATGAAAAAAAATGCAGAGAATTAATAAGTTCTTTGTTTATTTGATAAAAAGTATTATTTTTGTAGCCTTACTTGATAATATAAACTATTGCAAAGCAAAATGATAACTAAAGAACAAACGGCAGAACTTATCCAAAAATATGGAAATAGCGCAAATGACAGTGGAAAGCCAGAAGTCCAAATTGCTATCTTGACAACAAGAATATCTAATTTAACGAAGCATTTGGAGACCAACAAAAAAGATAACCACACAAGGCGGGGTTTAATTATGCTTGTCAGCAAACGAAGAAAATTACTGGATTACTTAATCAGAACCGACATTTCTCGCTATCGTACTATTATCGCAGCGCTATCATTGCGTAAATAATAAATATTTTTTAATTTTTAATCCCAATATATATTTTTATATACTGGGATTTTTTTTATATCTGCTCTAAACATAACCTTACGAAATATCATATACATGCTAATAATCACATTTTCATTATTATTTATAGTAGCAATATGAAATAAGCTTGGGATTAATCTTTTTCGATCATATTTTTTAAGAGGGAAGCATCGCCATAGCTTAGGAAGTGATAATTTTCTGCTAACGCTGCGGAATATATGTCCTTGCACTTTTTTGTGCCGATAAACGCTGACACCAACAATAAAAGTGTGCTTTTAGGTAAATGAAAATTTGTTATTAGAGCATTTACTGTTCTGATTTTATATCCCGGAACAATAAAAAGTTGAGTTTGGCATTGTAAAATATTCATTTTGTTTGCTCGCATAGCCGTCGCCAATGCACCAAAAGCAGCTCCTGCATCAATACTATTATCATTCGCGTACGGATAATTTTGCTCTAATACTATGTTATTTAAATTACTTAACGTTATATCGTTTTTTATAACCTTCACGCCTGTCCAATACAAAGTTTCCAATGTCCGCAGCGACGTCGTACCTGTTACAGTGATAAAATAATTTGGTTTTGAATATTCGCGGGCAAGATTTTCGATGAAATCTATATTTATGAATATTTTTTCATAATGCATGTCATGTTTATGAATTTCACCTGAAATCGGTACAAAAGTTCCAGGACCAATATGCAAAACAATCTCATGTATTTTAATATTCTTTTTATTTAAGCTCTCAAATATTTCACTCGTAAAATGCAGTCCAGCCGTAGGCGCGGCAACAGAACCATCGGCATTGGCATATACCGTTTGATAGCGGTTTGCATCATTTTGCTCAATATTGCGCTTTATATATGGCGGCAGTGGAATCTTGCCAAACACAGTCAAGATATCGCGAAAACAGAGTTCTGCCAAATTCCAGCTAAATTCCACAACAGCAATGTTATCATAGCGTTCTATGATTTTCGCAGAAAAATCAACATTATCGTTTGAAAACAAAGGAGTTAGTGTCATTCCATTGCTGACATTACGCCCGCCAACAATACACTCCCACCGGCATATATTTTTGGCATTAATTGCTATTTGCGGATCACTGGATGGAGAAATTGGCGCAATACATAGCAATTCCACTTCGCCGCCTGTCGCCTTTTTCATTGCAAAACGAGCCGGAATTACCTTCGTCGAATTGATAATCAACGTGCTGTCTGCAGGTATAAAGCTATGTATATCCGAAAAACGCGCATGTACAATGCTGTTACCTCTGGCATCAGCAACAAGCAACCTGCTCTTATTTCGCTCTTTCTGCGGATACAAAGCAATCCTGTCTTGCGGCAAAAAGTAGTCAAAATCGTTAAGATTTAAATTGTTTGGAAAAACCATCAACGGTGAAAGGATTTTGGTGCTAAAATAAAAATTTGTGAGATGTATTGGATTCGAACCAACGACCTCTACCATGTCAAGGTAGCATTCTAAACCAGCTGAACTAACACCTCATATACTCGCAAAAATACAAAATTGTAAATTAATTCGCAAACTATAGAAAAAAAGTATATATGTGTTTGGGAAGAGAATAAAAAAAAGTTGGCAAAACCAACATGTGCTCGAAACAGGACTTGAACCTGCACCTCCATAGAAGACTACATTCTGAGTGTAGCGCGTCTGCCAATTCCGCCATTCGAGCTTCTTTAACGTTTAAACGAATACAAATATACAAAATTCTAATGAAATATGGAAACAATATTTTATATGCCTCGTAAAATCGTACATTCATTTGGTTTTAAATTTAGGTGATATATGAATAAACAATTAGTTATAACTCTCGTTGCGCACGACCACCGCAAGGCAGACATGGTAGAATGGGCGACGTTCAATGCCTCGACTTTGTCCAGACATAAGTTGATTTGCACAGGAACGACAGGCAAACTTATCAGAGCAGCATTTATAAAAAAAGGTATCGATGCGGATATCACTTGCGTCAATTCTGGGCCTTTGGGCGGCGATGCTGAGATTGCGGCAATGGTTGTTCGCAAGGAGATTAATCTGGCTATATTTTTGATTGACGACCTAAACCCGCAGCCGCATGAAGCGGACATTCAGATGCTGCTCCGACAGTGCCGTATCCATAATGTACCTATTGCCTGCAACAGGTATAGCGCCGACTTGATGATAACAAGCACGCTTTGGGACGATCATTCTTACATCCCGACCGAACCGACATACAAAATATTTGACGCTTCTCTCAGAAATAGTTGAACAGGCGTTATTTTTCGGATACCATTTTTTTAATGGATTTATACATTCCATCGCAAATATGGCAATCTGCCCGTCTTTTCAGTTGTTGATGGCGCCCTCTTTAATCCAGGTACGTACGCCTTGTATGTGCTCTGTGGTGATATTGCCGCGATAGAAATATGTGAAATGGGTCATCCTGTTTTCCAAAATTTGCACAAAAACACTACCATCTGGATTACCCGGAATGACGAAGCCGGGCTTGTCAAACAAAGTCCAATACTCTGTCAAGGAATAGCCGCCGGCTCTGTCAAAATCGCTGTGGCACGGGGAATACGAGCAGTTGAGAGCAAGGAATGGCTTCACATGGTGCATGTATTGCACATTCTTTTCTGGGAATGCAATATTCTCGCCGCCTGTTGTCCATGAACAAGCGGAAAAAAATACTGCAGCAACAAATATCATTATGGCTAAAGCAAATAAAATTTTCATTAATAACTCTCTTTAGTATTTGGAAAATCGCCATTTACAATGTCTTGTGCATATTGGGCAATTGCCTCTTTTATGGTTTCATGCAGTCTGGCATATTTCCGCACGAACCGCGGATTGAAATCGACGGTCATTCCGAGCATGTCGGCATAAACCAGTATCTGCCCATTGCAATGCTTGCCAGCGCCAATGCCAATGGTTGGTATGGTCAGTTTCTCGGAAATTTTTTTGCCAAGCTCGGCAGGTATTTTTTCCAAAACAAGCGCTATAATGCCTGCATTTTCTAATTTAATGGCATCTTCGTATATCCTATTTGCCTCTTCCTCATCAGTACCACGTGCGCGGTAAGTACCAAATTTGTTAATGCTTTGCGGAGTTAATCCCAGATGCCCGACAACAGGTATTCCCGTTTCAGACATTGCTCTAACCGCTTGCAAAATCTTCTTGTTGCAGCTTTCCAGCTTAACAGCATCGCAAGCAGCTTCCTTAAGCAATCTGCCTGCATTTCGCAGCGCCTCGTCGGGATTGACCTGATAGGACATAAACGGCATATCAGCAACGATTAGCGGTCGTTTAGCGGCATTCACCACCGCCTTCGTGTGGTATATCATCTCCTCGAGGGTAACCGAAAGCGTAGTTTCCTTGCCTTGAATTATATTGGCGAGCGAATCGCCGACAAGTATCAAATCCACGCCCGCTTCATCGAATATGCGGGCAAAAAGCGCATCATAAGCCGTGATACAGCATATTTTTTTTCCAGCCTGCTTCATTTCCCGCAGCCGCTCGACAGTGATATTTCCGATGACATTTTTATCGTTTATATAACTCATTTTTGTATTTACAACTATAGAAATTATGAAAAAAAATTAATAAAAATCAATTATTCACTTCTATTTGGAATTCAATGAAATTTTTATTTTTTGCACTTTTTTCAAACTTAATTATTTTGTCCGCACCAAATAATGATTTCAATTTATTCATAAATTTGGTGTCCAAATCGCCGGTATATATGTTCATTTTTTTATGATATTGCAACAAGCTAACCACTTGATTTAAAATAGTATTATTGTGTTTGTAATATGAATCAAAATCCGACGAATTATAATATGAGAAAAAGTCAAAATATAATTTATTATTTATCAAATGCTTCTTAATTTCCTTTTTTTCAGTTTGTTGAATTTCAAAATTCATACTTTTTTTCAGCTCGATATTTTTACCATTTGTTGCAATTATATCAATAATCAGCGAGTCATTTTCTGATAAATAAGAACATATATTTTCAAGAGGAAAAATTAATTTTTTTTCATAAATATCTATATTCACAGTGTCCATACGCGCATTTTCAGTGGGAAATGACGCTTTTAAATTTACAATATCAGATATATTTTCATTCCAGTTCACGTTCAGCTGCATAGCGTGCGGAATTGTTTCGCACAGCAATTCCTGCCTCTGTACTGGCTCAAAAATGCGGCTGTCCTCGCAATAAAAAATGGCAATAGCTTTTTTCCATTCAATTTTAGCCGGCACAATTTTGTTTGTATCTAAATTTGATTTTATACAAAATTCAATAATTTTATCGCGATATTCATAGTTATAAGCTATTGAATAATCTGCATTTAAATCTAAAATCCGACTGGCAATAATAGCAGGACTTACAGCATCAATTTTCTCTGGACTTACATTATTAAATGAAAAATTTACCGTGTCAAAAATATACGGCGATATGGAAATATTGTCATAAAATGAATTTTTTTTAATAATAATATCCGTCGTAGTGCTGGATAAAATCAAAGTGTTGGGCTCATCCTTTAAATCCAGAGCAGCATTGGGTGTAGCAATATACATGTCCAATTTTCCGCGTCCGCCCGGTCTATCTGACGCAAAAATTAGATTGCCGTCGGGCAGCAGCGCAGGATCCGATTCACTGTATTCTGTATTTATGTTGTTGAGCGGCAATGGCTTAGACCAAATTCCATTATTCAATTTGGAGTAATATATGTCAAATCCGCCCGGTCCATAAAAGCCATCTGATGCAAACAGCAGCAACGAATCCGAAGCAAAAGCTGGAGTTATTTCATTGCCATTGGAGCTAAGCTCGTCCATTAGAATCATCATTCCCCATGAATCATCCGCCTGCATGTATGCTATCCACAAGTCAGTGTCTTTACTCGACTTGCCTCTGTTGGATGCAAACACCATCATTTCACCGTTTGGTGAAATCGTGGGATGTGCATTAAAAGACGCATCTGCAATTTCGTCAACTATCGCTGCCTGCGACCAAAAATTCCGCTGAAAAAGCGATTTGCTGATATTCAAAAAAGAGCCTGTAGCCGTGTGATTGAATGTGGACAGAAACGCTGTTTTTTCACTATGGAATGAGATATACGAACGATTTTGCCTGCCTTCGTTGAGAGGCGAATTGAGCAATTTTGGAGGCGAAAAAGTACTGTCTGAATATTCAGCAAAATAAAATCGAGAATATTTATTGCGTATAGAATTGAAATATATTTTTCCATCAAAACGGTTGTAGACAGGCGCAAAATCATCTTCCTCCGAATTTAGAGCGTGCAGGTTTGCAATATTGCCGAACCCATTATCAATCCCAGTATCGCATCTGCCTGCATCTGCCCGCAGAGTGAACATTGGCAAGGCAAACAAAGCGGCAATAAGCACTGCTATCACCCCTGCACCTCTAAGAAGCGCAAAAAGTCTTTTTCTTTGCCAAATAGAATTAATATATCGTCATCTGAAAATACGAAATTTGGCTCCAGCGTTCCCATTACCATGTGCTCCACCCGCTCGCTATGCCGTAAAATGCCGTATTTTTTGGTAATGCGCTTAACCGTTACAATATTAAGCAAATACTCCTGCCGCAGCTGCGCATCATGCACCGTGCGCCCGACTATCCATTCGGGTATCTTTATCTCATAAATATTATAGTCGTCGCTGATTTTGTATGATTCAATCAGCCCCGGCAACATAAGCCTGTTGGCAAGGTGGTCGGCAGCCTCAGCCTCTGGCACCAATGTTTCGGCAACATTCATGAGGTTCAGCAATCGCTCGTGAATTGGATTTAATATGCGGTTAATAATAGTGCGCACTCCGATTTCCTGCAGCACAGCCGTCGTTACAATAGATGCCTCGAAAGTTTCGCCTATAGCCACAATCGTAGCATCCATGTCCTTTATGCCCAGACTGCGCATAGCCTTCGCATCAGTGGAATCCATCGTAACGGCATACGCCACCTGATCCTGCACCAGCTCAACTCTCTCTGGGTCCTTGTCAATCGCCAGCACTTCCGCTCCCTGCTTGCTAAGCTGTCTTGCAAGGTTTAACCCAAAATATCCCAGCCCTATTACACAAAATTTTTTCTCAGCCATACAGCATCTATCATAACATACTTACTTTAAGCAAAAATACAAAATTATTATTATATAATCAGTGGAAGAAAGCACGTATAAGGAATATGTATAGCTTCTATCCATTCAATACTTAGCCTTAATTTGCATATTCTTAAATAAAAAAATGTGAAATAATTTGTACATAAATCTAAAAGTTCGTAACTTACCACTTGTCAAAATGAAAATTTACTATTGTATGTTTAATTTAATAAAAAGGTACGTTTATGTCGATGTTTACAGGACATCCTAAAGGACTGTTCGTTGCGTTCTTTACGAATATGGGAGAACGCTTTGGTTTTTATACTATGATGGCTATCCTTGTGCTATTCTTGCAGACTAAATATGGTCTTGATGAAGGCACTGCTGGCAGTATTTATAGTATATTTTATTTTTCAATCTATATTCTTGCTCTTGTCGGTGGCTTTATAGCCGACAGTATTCAAAAATACAGCAAAGTCATTTTGGCTGGCGTTATTACAATGACGGTTGGTTATGCCTTGATGGCACTGCCCGGAATGTCGCTACCATTTGTGATAGGCGGGCTTTTTGTAATCGCTTTTGGCAACGGCTTGTTTAAAGGTAACTTACAGGCAATGGTTGGCAAGCTGTATGACGATCCAAAGTATGAAAAACTAAGGGATCCAGCGTTTAATATCTTTTATATGGGAATAAATGTCGGCGCATTCTTTGCACCAAGCGCTGCAACTGCCATTAGAAACTGGTACTTGAGTACACAAGGCTTTTTATATGATAAGGCATTGCCGTCTACTTGCCATGCTTTTCTTGACGGCAAAACCGTTGATACGGCGCTGTTCCAAGAGCTTGCAAATAAAGTAAGCGGCACAAATGTAGCGGACTTGTCTGCTTTTGCGAATAATTATATCAATGCCTTCTCTACAGGGTATAACTATGCCTTCGGCATAGCTGCCTGCGCTATGATTGTTTCCTTGGTTATCTACCTGCTGTTCAAAAAACACATGGCTTATGCTGATACATTTGAAAAGAAAGAAAAAGGCATGGTCTCTTTCAAAGAATTTACATCGGAAGAAAAAGATCGCTTAAAGTCATTGGGGCTTGTATTTTTAGTTGTAATATTTTTCTGGATGTCATTCCATCAGAATGGCTTAACATTGACGCTTTTCGCACGCGATTATATTGCAAAGGAAGTTGGTCCAATGACTAACTTAATATTTGACTTGCGCTCATTACTGTCCATTGTTGCGGCTATTTTCGGTCTCACAATGTTACTGAAAAAGGGAGGAACTGGAAAAACTCGCGGAATAGGTTTGCTGCTTTTGGCGGCAGGCGGCGCATTTGCTTATTATATTTACGGCACTTTCTCACCAACAATGCCTATCGGACCTGAAATATTCCAGCAGTTCAATCCGCTGTACATAGTATTCGTTACGCCGCTTGTTGTTGGATTCTTCACATTTTTGCGCAATAAAAACATGGAGCCATCTACACCGCGAAAAATTGGTATCGGAATGATTATCACAACGGTGGCATTTGGCATATTGGCTATTGGCTCATTTGGCTTGGTAGCGCCGTCGCAATTGGCAACGGCTCCGGAGCAGGATGTCTCGCCATATCTACTCGTAGGCACATATTTTACCTTAACCATAGCGGAATTATTCCTGTCGCCAATGGGACTGTCTTTCGTCTCGAAAGTTGCGCCGAACCGCATAAAGGGTTTGATGCAGGGCTGCTGGCTTGGAGCAACTGCACTTGGCAATTTATTATTGGGCATCGGTACATTCTTGTGGGCGCGCGTCGAAGTGTGGCAATTATGGATATTCTTTGCAATTTGCTGCATAATTTCAGCAGTAATCATTTTCTCAAAAATGAAATTTTTGGAACGGGTAACCAAAGGCTAATATAGTTCAATTAATAACTCCTGCCCGTCGTTCGCAGGAGTTTTTTTTTGACGAGTATATATGACAGTTTTATGAATTATTTTTAATAATCAGGCATTGATATAATACAGAAAAGCCTGTATAATAGCGGGCGGTGTGTCTATTCAGATTATTTTTATAAATATTGTGTTGAAAAGATATTTTTCTTGGCTGTATCAAAAAAAAACCTTATATTTGTATTCGACAATGGTCATATAAGCGAAAGTAGCTCAGTTGGTAGAGCGCAACCTTGCCAAGGTTGAGGTCGCGGGTTCGAACCCCGTTTTTCGCTCGACGAAATAAAAATCGTCTCTTCCTTTTTATGCTGCATGCCTTGCTATCATTTCCCCCCGATGGTAAGGCATTTTTTTTGTCTTATAATGCAACAATATTTTCACCCAATTCCACGACTTCGCCTGTTAGCAACACATATTCTATCTCATTGTCATTGTTTAAATTAGCTTCAATATAAAGCTTTGAGCCCGATGTTGGGACAATAGTAACCGAATGCAATTTCATCTCTTGCGCTATCATATATGCTACTGCAACAGAAATAGAAGCCGTGCCGCATGCGCCTGTTTCTTTTTCAACGCCACGCTCATAAGTCCGCATCTTCAGTAGATTGTAATCCACTGATTTATAAAAGCTTACATTTACGCCGTGTGGCATAAACAGCTCATTAAAACGTATTTCTTTTCCAAATAAATCAATATTTATTGTCTCAACATCTTCCACTTCTGCAACAAAATGGTCATTGCCGACATTAATGTATCTACCTTTAAATTCTCTACTTATAGCTACAATTTCAAATATTTCGGAGATATTTTCGGGCGGTGAAAAATATATGCTGAATAAACCATTTCTCTCAAATCCTGAGTAACAGCGCCCATTCATCTCAAATTTTATAAGCTGTCCGCTACTGTATTTGGGTAAAAATCCGTTATTTATGGCATAATTAATTGCGCAGCGCCCGCCATTGCCGCACATCATGCCTGTTGAGCCGTCAGGATTATAGAACCAAACTTCGAAGTCGTGCGCGACGGATTCATTCATAACAATGATTCCTTCGGTTGCTTGATTTAATATTTTTGAGGCATCCACCAATTCAGCCGAAGCCAACATTAGGTCATTTCGCGTAAGTCCATATTTTCTGTTATCTATAACGGTAAATATGTTCCCAGCGCCAGACAGATATTTTACTGCAATATTTTTTTTCATGATTTTCATGGATTTCTAATACATTGATAAGATACATAAAATCTTTCAATTGCCAATAAGAATTGGATGGGTTAATACAAGTGAAGCAGCAATTGCGGCGTTGCAAATATTTTACAATATTTTCTACAAATTCAATGTTAATATATTTGCTAATACAAATTTGTAGTTACTTTATTTACCCTAAAAAGTATTATATTTGCATGTGGATTCTAAAATAAAAATCATTGATATTGCAGAAAGCGAATGAGAGTTTTAAATCTGGTATTGTAAACTATAGATACATTTGTTATATTTGTAATTATTTAATATTAAGTAGTTTATAAATATATGAGTTGTCCACGTTGCACAGTATAAATAAAAGTTAAACATGGTTTTCTTCGTGGCCGTCAGCGCTATCTTTGCAAAGACTGCGGTTTTAACTTTTTGCTTGAGAGCACATCTAAGGCTAAGTCCTTAGAAACAAAGTGATTAACTCTTGATATGTATTTGGAAGGTTTGCCTTTCCGTCAGATTGATACAATATGAAAAAATATTCATAAAATAGGTACATTTACCTAAAAACGATGCGCCTGCAAAGATTGTTGAAATCGACGAGCTTCATGCCTATGTATGTTTAAAAAAAAATACTTATGGATATAGATTGCTGTTGATAGACTTGCAAACGGTTCATCGCTTTTGTCTGTGGCGACAGAAGTACAAAACAGGATTAAAATTATGGAACTCTTTGGAAAATAAGGAGATAAACTGGACGCATATTTTCATGCTGAATTGGAAAATTAATTTGCTATCACTTGTATTCGTTTTCTATTAATTTCATAGCACATAAAATATAAAAAATATGTTAACAGAATCTAACTATTTTTCACAAATATACATATTTTTAGAATAATTATATATAATTTGCTTATATTTAACGCTTGCTGAATATCAAAATTGCATTTGAAATTGCACTTCACTATGCTATTAAACATATTCACAATATTTATAAATTTATTAATAATTATTCATAATTCGAGGAGAAAAAATGGAAATTAAATTAAAATTCCGGTACTTTTTGCTAATACCAGTCATCGCTCTGTTTATGGCTTGCGGTGATGATGACAATGGCACTAAACCCGATGACAATGGCAACGATTCTACAGAAACATCTACGGCAGCTGCAGATTACAATCCTTTAACTATCAATAATAAATGGAATTACGATGTTGAAGCTTATGTGATAGATGAATATGACGAGAAAAGTGTTCTGGGCACGTTTGAGACGAAAGTGGAGATAACAGAAAAGGAGACGCTGAAAAATAAAGAAGGCTATAAGTTTGATGAAACCAAATTGGATAATGACTCTTTGCTAAATCCGCGCTATAACTGCAACGAAGACAGCAAAATATATAATTATTTCACGCCTTCTATCACCGATTTTTCGACATCCGCTGCACAATATTTTCCTGATTTTGATTTTGGCATTGAAATGTGGATAGAAATGGCTGATTTCAAAATGAAATCTGGCGACAACAAAACGGTGTTTGATACAAATTTCACCACCAAAACAACGTTGCCGCAGTTGATTGCCATTTTAGGCACTGATACTGTCGGCATAAATATTGACATAAAGATAACTGTTACGCGCCGAAACGACACAACAATAGCGGTGGCTGGTGCTGATACTGCCTGTGCTGTATTTGATTACGACATCCACCTTGTTGTGAAAACAGATGATACAAAGATTAATCCAGCTTTCAACAAACTTGTAATGTTTGATGCAACAGTTGCGCAAGAATCATGGTATGCCATGAAAATAGGGCGAGTGCAATATCTGGAAGAGCAAAAATACACGGTTTACGGGCAGTCTCAAGAGCCAATGCCGATGTGTACTTTCAGAAAACTCAAAAGCTATCAAGTGCAATAAAAGCCTCACTGTTTTTCAGACAAATGCTCGTTATGCCGCCCATAGCGAGCATTTTGCATGGGTTATGACAAGTATTAAAAATTATGCGAAGTAAAATGCAAAAAGATAAAAATAATGGCAAATATACAGGCGAAATGGAAGAATTGGCTGAAATAGCAATACATGGAGCCAGAGAAAATAATTTAAAAAATATTAATCTTACTATACCCCGCGACAAATTTGTCGTTATTACCGGAATTTCGGGTTCGGGCAAATCGTCGATGGCGTTCGATACGATTTATGCAGAAGGGCAGCGGAGATATATAGAATGCCTTTCCTCGTATGCCAAACAATTTATGGGAATGATGAAAAAGCCTGATGTAGACTCTATCGAAGGGCTGTCGCCGGCTATTTCCATTGAGCAGAAAACGACTTCGAATAATCCTCGCTCTACCGTTGGCACAACAACAGAAATCTATGATTATTTGCGGCTGCTTTTTGCAAAAATTGGCGTGCAGCATTGCGTGCAGTGCAACATTCCTGTTGTGAAAAAAACAGCGGAGCAAATTATTAATGAAATTTTTAATGATTTTAAAAATGAAAAAATTTTAATTTTAGCTCCGCTTATTACAGGAAGAAAAGGACATTACAAAGAACTGTTTATCACTCTGTTAAACCAAGGGTTTACACGAGTCAGAATTGACGGAAATATTGAAAAAATAACTTCCGACTTGCAGCTTTCCCGATATAAAATACATGACATAGAGCTGGTTGTTGACAAATGCACCGTTACCGAAAGCCACCGCAACCGCATACAATCTTCATGCGAACTTGCCATAAATCGCAGCGACGGTAATTTAATGATTATGCAGGATAGCGACAGCAAGTCTTCGAATATTAAGCTGTTTAGCACGAATTATTCCTGTCCCAAATGCCATAAGTCATATCGCAAACTCACTCCGAATATGTTTTCATTCAATTCGACTTACGGGGCGTGTCCGACTTGCAATGGTTTGGGCGAAGTTGAAAATTTTGATGCAGATTTGCTCATTCCCGACAAGTCCATTTCGATAATTGATGGAGCCATCGAATTTTTAGGTAAGCAAAAGAAATCATGGTTTTGGACGCAGATAGAAAAATATGCAAATGAGCAAAATATAGATCTGTCGATTCCCGTAAGCCAAATGCCTGAAAATCATTACCATACATTGCTTTTCGGGCAGAAAGACGGTGAGGAAAACGACAGAAAAAATCATAAGCAGCAGGCGGCTTTTCCGGGATTCATCCCAAACTTAACTACATTATATAACAATGTGTTCGATGGTATCCAGCAAAAAGATTTATACAAATACAGAAGAAGGGAGGTATGCACTGCCTGTGCGGGCAGCCGTCTGAAGGCAGAAAGCAATTTTGTCAAAATATACGGCTCGAATATAGATGAAATAGTTTCTCTTGATATTGCAGCATCTGTTAATTTTTTTAACAAGTTAATGCCTAAATTAAATCATGTCGAAAAGCAAATTGCAGAAGTCATTATCAAGGAAGTTATCGACAGGTTGAATTTTTTGCAGAAAGTCGGTTTATCGTATATTTTCATCAGCCGCCCAATGTACACTCTTTCCGGCGGCGAGGCGCAGCGCATCAGGCTTGCATCGCAAATAGGCTCGCAACTCGTTGGTATTACTTATGTTTTGGACGAACCGAGCATCGGATTGCATCAGCATGATAACGATAAATTAATTGAATCCTTGAAGCAGTTGCGGGATTTTGGCAATACCATAATTGTCGTCGAACACGACAAGGCAATGATAGAGCAATCCGATTATATCATAGATTTTGGCAAGGGTGCGGGCATTCACGGCGGCGAAGTACTGTTTGCAACAGACAGCAAAAATATACATAAGCTGCCCAGTAAAATATTGGATAAATCCCTGACAGCACAATATCTTAACAAGATAAAGGATATTGAAATATCCAAAGATAAGCGCTTGCCGAATAATGAAAAAAAATTAATTTTAAAGGGCGCTAAAGGGCATAACTTAAAAAATATTGATCTGCACATACCGCTTGGGCTGTTTATATGTATAACAGGCATGAGCGGCTCTGGCAAGTCCTCGCTAATCAACGACACGCTTTTTCCGATACTGTCAAACCATCTGCACAATGCAAACCGCACGCCGCTGGAATATGACCAAATTATTGGACTTGAACATGTTGATAAGGTTATAGAAATCGACCAGACTCCGATAGGGCGCACTCCCCGCTCAAATCCAGCTACCTATTCGAAAATATTCGATATCATTCGAGAGCAGTATGCCATGCTTCCTGAGGCTTCCATACGCGGATACAAAGCCGGCCGGTTTTCTTTCAATTTGAAGGGAGGGCGGTGCGAGGCGTGCGAAGGCGCCGGTATCAAAAAGCTGGAGATGAATTTTTTACCCGATGTGTATGTAAAATGTGATACTTGCAATGGCAAGCGCTACAACGAGGAAACCTTGCAAATCAAATTCAAAGACAAATCCGTTGCTGATGTTTTGGATATGACGGTTGAGGAAGCTGTTGAGTTTTTCAGGCATATACCCAAATTAAACAGTAAGTTGCAAGTTTTAAACGATGTTGGCTTGGGTTATATAAAACTGGGGCAGCAGGCACCAACTTTGTCCGGCGGCGAGGCGCAGCGCGTAAAACTGGCAGCCGAATTATCCCGTCCCGCTTCAGGCAAGACCATATTTTTGCTTGACGAGCCCACAACCGGCTTGCATTTTGAAGATATACGCCTGCTTGTAATGCTTTTGCAAAGGCTTGCCGACAAGGGCAATACGATTATCGTTATTGAGCACAATTTGGATGTGATAAAATGTGCCGACTGGGTTATCGATTTGGGACCTGAAGGCGGCGAAAATGGCGGCAAAATAATAGCTGAAGGCACTCCGCAGGATATTGCTCGCTGCCCGCTAAGCCTCACAGGCCGCTATCTTCAACCGGAAATAAGGTCATAAAGCAGGATAATATGTATATAATACCGAACGGCACCAAACTGCGAATATATACATTAAGATTATTTTTGCAGCAGCGGGGGAGAATGAATTTGAAAACGCCGGCGGTTTTTGAGCGCCGGATTTGCTTTCTTTATTATTATATCCAAATAAAGTGTTATTTTTAACGTTTTTGAAACCTATAAACTAAAAAAATGAACGAAAAACAGAATAGCGATATTACCAATGGCTACCTGACGCCGCATCAAATCGTTGCCGAACTGGATAAATATGTTATCGGACAGAACGAAGCCAAGAAGTCGGTGGCGATTGCATTGCGTAACCGATGGAGAAGGCAGCAGGTTACAGATGATATCAAAGATGAGATTATGCCCAATAATATCATTATGATAGGTCCAACAGGCGTTGGAAAAACAGAGATTGCACGCCGGCTTGCAAAGTTGGCTGGAGCTCCTTTCGTTAAGGTGGAAGCCACTAAGTATACGGAAGTAGGATATGTCGGGCGCGATGTAGAGTCTATGGTGCGGGATTTAGTGGACAGGGCTGTTGCAGAGGTGCGCGATGAGCATATAGAGGTAAAGCAGGCGGAGGCAAAGATTGCTGCCGAAAATCGCATCCTTGATATACTTATACCGCCGGTTAAGTCCAATACCGATGAAAGCAGTGAGAGCGAGGCTATTGACAATCAGGAGACACGCGAAAAATTTGCCAGAATGCTGCATAGCGGAATGCTTGATGACAGGCTGATAGAGCTTGATATACAGGTGGACAGTATGCCCAATGTCAATATACTTGGACCTATAGGGCTTGATGATTTGGGCATGAACTTGCAGGAAATGTTCAGCGGCATGATGCCCAAGAAGAACAGGAAGCGCAAGTACAAGGTATCGGAGGCATTGATTATTCTGCAAAAAGAAGAGGTGGACAAGCTGATAGATATGGATAGCATCATCAAGGATGCGCTGTATCGTGCAGAGAACAGAGGCATTGTGTTTATTGACGAAATCGATAAGGTGGCATCAAGGAATAGCAGCGGCGGACCGGAAGTCAGCCGTGAAGGTGTGCAGCGCGATTTGCTGCCCATAGTCGAGGGCTGCACTGTCAATACAAAATATGGCGGCGTGCGAAGCGACCATATCCTGTTCATCGCTTCGGGTGCTTTCCATGTATCCAAGCCGTCGGATTTAATACCGGAATTGCAGGGGCGCTTCCCTATACGTGTCGAGCTGAAAAGCCTGACAGAGGCAGATTTTGTGAAAATACTGACGCTGCCCGAAAATGCCTTAATCAAGCAGTATCAGGCAATTATACGCTCCGAAAATGTCGAGCTGGAGTTTGAAGATGCGGCAGTGCATGAAATAGCAGCCATTGCGGCTAAGGTAAATGAAGAGGTAACCAATATCGGTGCACGTCGCCTGCATACGATTCTCACGACTTTGCTCGAGGATATGCTTTTTGATATACCGGACGTTATTGAGACCAAGCGCATTGTAATTACGCCAGACAAGGTGCATGAGGCACTGAAAGCTATTTCGGAAGATACCGATTTGAGCAAATTCATACTGTAACCTCACTACATTACTACAACAACTCGTCATGCAATGGATGCAATGGCGAGTTTTGTCTTATATGCACATAACTATTTATTAATTTTTTTTCATAAATTATGTCATACACTATCGTTGCACAGGCTACGCCGCCGGGATTGAGCGGGCTGGCTATTATTAGAATTTCAGGCGATAAGGCGATTGAAATTGCCGACACTTGTTTTGTTGGAAAAAAACGCATTCACGATGCCAAATCACATATAATATTATACGGTAACATTGTTGAAAACAACGAGCTTATCGATGATGTTACATGCTCCATATTCAAAGCACCGCATTCTTATACAGGCGAAGATGTGATTGAATTCGGCACGCATGGCGGCAAAATTATTCCAACGCGTATCATCGAAGTGCTGATGAATGCCGGCTGCCGATATGCCGAACCCGGCGAGTTTACGCGGCGTGCATTTATAAATGGCAAAATTGATTTGGTGCAGGCTGAGGCGGTCGCTGATATTATTCATTCGATTTCTGTGCCGAGTGCTACAACTTCTGCACGCCAGTTGCGCGGCGAATTTACGCATCGCTTGGCTGTGCTGCGTGATAAGCTCATAACGATTGCGGCTCATCTTGAGCTTGATTTGGATTTTGCCGATGATAATATCGACATAATTAATGAACAAAAATTTATAAATGATATTGATTCCGCCATAAATACTTGCCAATCTCTTCTTGCTTCATATAATTCTGCTGTAATTCTGCGTGAAGGTTTTTATGTGGCGATTGCCGGCGCCCCAAATGCCGGTAAGTCCACGTTATTTAATGCACTTCTGGGACATCAAAGAGCCATTGTCAGCGATATTGCCGGCACAACGCGCGATTATATCGAAGAGCCGATAATTATAAATAATATTGCTGTTAAGCTCGTTGATACTGCGGGTTTACGCGATTCTGATGATATTATTGAGGTGGAAGGCATAAAACTGGCACAGCACGTTTTGGAGCAATCCAACCTCATTATTTTGCTTAATGATATAACAAAAGGCAATGATATAGTCAATCAACTGCACAAAAAATTAAAAAATATTCATAAATATGCAAATATTCTTATTGTGCATAATAAATGCGATTTGATAGATAATAATAGTAATGCAAATGCTGATAAATTCCCCTCTTTTAGAGGGGTGGCAGTCGCTTCGGCTGACGGGGTGTTTGACGAACTCTACATTTCTGCGAAATCGCCTGCTGATGTTGCGAATTTGCGTCAAAAAATTGGCGAAATTGCATCACATAATATTAATGCAGAAAACGATGTGCTGCTTAATGAAAGGCAATATCACATTTTGCGAGAGGTCCAGAAAACGCTTGAAACAGCTTTGGCTGAATTTAAATCAGGAATGACCAACGAAGTTATCGCAATTGACGTGCGTCATGCAGGACAATTATTAGGCGAAATCACAGGTCAGACTTGGAACGAAGAAGTACTAAACAGCATATTTAGTAAGTTTTGTATAGGAAAATAGGATGAATAAATTTTAACAATATATGCTATATAGATACATTTTTGTGTTATTTCTAATTTATACAATGCCATTATTTTGTCAGGATACAACCGCAACAGAACGACATTTCGGCATATATACAGGGGTCGGCTGGCTGCATTATATTGATAATATGGTGCGAAATGTTGGCTATGAGCCCGTTACCGAACTGAATTTTGCCTGTCCAACGATTAAATTTATGTGGGAACCGGAGCATCGTTTAAGTTTTGGTTTGGAAACAGGGTTTTACCGTATGTATGAAATTGGTTATTTTTGGCAGGAAGCAAATAAGCCTCTTGTTGCTGATTGCGTTCCCATATTTATCAATATTAACATTGACTTAGGCAAAAATTTTTATATAGGTATTGGTACAGGCGTGGCGGTTTTGCAGAATAAAATCAATGCTTACAGTTCAGCATTTTCGTATGCCAACTACCAATTCAGCTTAAGTTATCGTTATCCGTTAGCTAAAAATTGGGTAATTGGTGGTGAAACGCATTATATTTGGATTGGCAAAAACAATGATAATATGCTGACATTGCAGGCATTATTGGGTTACAAACTTTAGTTTTTATGAAAATTTTTTTAATAAAATAATATAACAACAGAAGAAATGTATAAATTATACCCCTTTGCTAATACAAATTTGT
>JAVBOP010000154.1:0-50273 GCA_031550405.1 Kapaibacterium sp. (SeqCode) | reverse complement strand
ATCACCGCTTATATAAATATTCCGTGAAGGCATTTGAAGCAGAAATGAAGCCCATAATGTTTTACGCTGCGACAAACCACGTCCCGAAAAATGGCGGGCAGGAAAACAATGTACAGTAAAGCCATCAACAAGAGCTGCATTTTCATTCCAGTCAAGCTCAATAATATTATTTTTGTCAAAACCCCAATCTTCAAAATACTCTCCAACACCAAGCGGACAAATTACTTTTCCTATCCTGTTTTGTAGCGGTTTCACAGTTTTGTAATCCAAATGATCCCAATGGTCATGCGTGATAATGAGATAATCAATCTGGGGTATATCGTCAGGTTTGTAGATGTTTGTTCCTTTGAACGGCTTATTCATAAATGACACAGGAGCAGCCTTGACCAACGTAGGATCAATCAAAAATCGCTTAGCATTTGCCTGTATGAAAACGGCTGAATGCCCCAACCAAACTATCACGTCTTCATCGCGTCCGAATTGCTTTAAATCCGTTTTGATAGCTGGCAAATCCGCCTTGGGTTTTAAGTCATCGACCTTCTTAAACAAAAAATCAAACATAGTTCCTATCATTGATTTACTTGATGTAATTTGCTCAGTCGGCGAGATATTATGAAACTTCCCATCGCGGTAATTAGGTGATTTTGATATACGTTCCTTACGTTCACCACTTGGCGAACGCCCAAAACTCGGCTGGTTAAGGAATGCAATTGTTGCTACGGAAACAGCCAATATCGCTGATAATGTTATGTACATGATTCGTTTTCTATTTTTATTTTTTTTTAATTGAGGCATGTTTTATTACGGAACTAATCCACCTTGTTTTGTGTATTGACTGGTAAAGATACGAGGTTTTGGAACATAAAAGCGTATCCATGATAAATTAAATTATTCCTGAAAATACTGTCAGACAAGATTATTTTACATACATGCCATAAATATAGTTTCACAAACCACTCGTATCTTAAGTATTTTTGAAAAACACGCATCATTGTGCTATTTTTATATTAACCATAATCTGCATAAACTCTGATATTAGAAAAGAGGCGAAATGCCATCAAAGGCAGTCCTGCATCTATTTTGCGTTGGATCAAAGAATTTCATAAAAAATTGCAAGGCAGCAACAACAAAAAATCTATAAGCACTAATAAAACAATAGATATAGTTGAATTTGACGAGATATATACTTACGTAAAAAAAAAGCCAACAAAGTTGCAAAAAATATTTATGAGAAAGCGAAATCAATTGCTGGTAAAACTCAGCATATTTTTACGGACGCCAACAGCTGCATTAAAAACGCTTTAACCAATTGAAAATATCAAGCATTACGTTAAAATTATTTCTTAACATTTTTTTTGAATCTGATTATAATATTGCTATGATTCAGGAACAGAGCTCGATTGGGGGCAGTCTTTGCCCAGTTTACAAAATAAAACCAAAGAGAGCATCTAAAATTAATATTACGGCGGCGGACATGGTGAACGCCCGCACGGTGCTGTTGCCAACGCCTTCTGCACCGCCAATAGTGGTAAAGCCAACATGCACGCCTATCAACGAAGTTATGCCGCCGAATACTGCTGATTTTAGAAGGCATGTAAGCAACTCTGACATTCTGAAAAAGCTTTGGATTGAGGTGATATATAATTCTGGATTAAAATCAAATTTAGCGATAACCATAAAATATGCTCCCAGCATAGCTACAACTGCCGAAAACACAGCGAGTATGGGCATCATAACAAGAGAAGCCATTACTCTCGGCATCCCAAGAAAATTATTTTTATCAATCGCCATCATTTCCAGCGCATCAATTTGCTCCGTAACTTGCATTGTGCCGATTTGTGCAGCCATAGATCCGCCAACGCGACCAGCTATAACAAGCGCCGTAAGCACAGGAGTCAGTTCCTGCAACACCACCGTTGCGATGGAAGCACCAAGAAATGGCTTGGCAATATCCATTAGATTAAATTTATCGAACAGGGTTGTTGCCTGCAGCGCAGCGATTGCCCCCGTAAACGCCCCTATTAACAGAACCAATGGCAGTGAATCGGCTCCTATGATAGCCATCTGCTTTAATATCAACTGCTTATGTTTGAATGCAGCAGGAAAATAGCGGAAAATTCGGCATAATAAAATAAAAATTCGACCGAGTTCTGCCAAAAAATTTAATATTTTTCTGCCAATAAATGAAAAAAAATTCATTAATACTCTAAATTCAAGTTATATAAAATAAAAATTTATTGTCGTACAAAAATACAAAAAAAAGGCGATATTAATTATCCAAATTAACGCATGCAGGGAGAAGCGGGTGGGGTTTATGAAAAAAAAATTAAAAATATTGATTTACGATTACCTCTACTACTCCTTAATTATTCTCATGGTTACCTATATGATATCTAAAATTTTTTCAGGGATAATGGCTTGCATTGCATCAACTTCCGAAGTAGAAGGCTGGTTGTGCACTTCTATTATCAAGCCGTCTGCGCCAATATTTAGCGCCGCATTTGAAATGTCGACAACAAAATTAGCCTTGCCCGTTGAGTGCGACGGGTCAAATATTACAGGCAGCTCTGTCCTTCCGCGAAGCTCCAAAATGCTTGCCAAGTCTGGAGTAAAGCGCAAATTTGAGTCGATTTGTTCGAAAGTTCTAATGCCACGCAGGCAAAGAATAACGTTCGGATTGCCAGCCTGCAAAATATAATCTGCGGCATTCAAAAATTCGCTCAAAGTTGCCGAAAAGCCGCGTTTTAGCAGAACATATTTTCCGTCTTTAGCAGTCATATTGCCCACGGATTTCAAAAGCCCATAGGATGTCATGCTGCGGCTTCCAATTTGCACAACATCTATAAGTTCATAGTTTTTAACAAGTTGCTCTATTTCTAATATCTCAGTTACAGAATACATGTTATTTTTTTTAGCGGCTTCTGACAGCAATTTTACGCCTTCATTGCCCAAACCCTGAAAACTGTTTGGCGAAGTTCGCGGTTTAAAGCTGCCGCCACGCAAAAATTTTATACCATAAGATGACAATTTTTCTGCAATTGTGTTAATTTGTAATTCATTTTCTACAACGCATGGACCTGCAATTATGATGGGTCTCCTGCAAATATAGTCATGAATGCTAAATAAATTTTCATATTTGTAGTATTGCCTTTTGGAATCTTCGAAAAGTAAATGGAAAAATTTATTTAGAAATGTTTCATTGATTATGTCTATATTTTGTATATGCTTACTTATTATTTCCCTTTCACGCTGTTTGTCTAAAACCGGAAGCATTGCATCAATTTTTTGCTGAATTAATTCATTTGTAATTCCTTTCCTTTTAGCCAACAGTTCGACGAGGTGATTATCAATATCATTCACCTGTTCGCGCAATATATTAATTTTTTTTAATAAATCTTCGTTATTTTCCATAAATAAAATGGGATAAGATAAAACAAAAAAAAGAAAGTTACACAAAGTGCTATTGATATTCTCAAATACATTCCGTGTAACTTTGGGTACAACAATTTTTTCTTAAGCAGGTTATCTTCTGCCGCCTGTACGTCCGCCTGAATTGCTGCTACCACTGCTGCCGCTCCTTCCACCACTGCTCGGAGCACTTGGTGCACTGCTGCGTGATGGAGCAGGCGATGAATAGTTGCTATTATTGCGCGACGGTTGAGGTTGAGGTGCAGCCTCCTGCCTTGTTGTGCTTGGCGCTCTGTTTGCAGGAGCAGATTCTTCGCGTCCGCTTCGCTGCTGCACGCCCGTGTTCATATTTCTTTCTCTGCCTGTAGTTGACGTACTGCCGGCATTTGTACGTGTATTAGCCTCTCTGCCTGTATTCATATTTCTTTCCCTGTTAGCCTCTCCATTTGAATTGGTGGAGGCATCAGGCTGTGCTCGCCGGCTTGTAGCAGTTTGAGTTCCTGTTGCAGATGTTGCTCCCTGCCTTTCGTTTGTAGCAGTCGATGCGCCTGTGCGTGCATTGCTGTTGCCATCTCTATCCGCGGTGCTCGACATGCCTGACGGTAAAGTGGATGTTCTTTCCGATACGCCATTTCTGCCCGAAGCTGTCCTGCTATTTACAGGAGCTGTCCTTCCTGTTGTCGAAGCAGATGACCGTGCTTCGGTGCGGGAGCTTTGCCTGTAGCCTGTTCTTGCACCTGCAGATGTGGCATATCTTGGCTTTACTACATAGTCATAGTGAGGATAATATCCTCTGCGCGGCGTGGCGTAATAATCGCAGTAGTATGGGTATCCGCCGTATGGATAGCAGCCATAGCCATAATATGGGTACGGGTTATATGAATATGCGTAATACGGGTATGGGTTATAGTAATACCATGGATAAGACCATGCCCAGCCAATGGTTACATACCATCCTCCCCAGCCCCAATATGGATAGTATCCTGTGCTATATCCGTCATTTACATAGTAGTTATTGATTATGGTACTCCCGCTTGATGTTGTTTCGGTGGTTGTAAAAATATCTGTTCCGATAAGTCCTCCACTTTCAACATAGGTCTCTTCTTCGGGGTATGTGGTTGTAGTTTCAGTGATACTGCCGTCGTCATTGACAGTAGTAGTGGTAGTTTGAGTGGTAGTTGCTACTTTAGTAGTGGTTGTAGTAACTTTTTTCACTCTTGGCGCACTGTATCCAAAACTGTCTTCCTGAGTATTGGTTGTAGAACAAGCCGCCAATAATACGGCTATTAATGCAACTATACTGATATTTCTCACTTTCGCTTTCATTTTGCCCTCCCGTATTGCAATGGTTATAGAATATACATTTATCTTTACATTAGATTGATTACGTGCAAATAAGATTAATTGTTTTTGCGTATCTGCTCCGGATATAATCACAATACCAAATAACGCAATATACATATATTATGCCGTTGCTTCATTTTTTTGTATATTTGACGCACTAATAATATTCATGTTGAAGGCTAATCCCACTCTTTGCAGACCATGTATGAAACATATATTTGCCGTATATTTTCTCTTGACTATAAATATTAATGCCCTTGCCCGACAAGCAGATGATACGCTTGCAGCGAGCAAGGCTATTCAGGAAATAGAGGTTATCGGCAGCAGGATATTAACCAGTTCCGCAATGAATTTTTCGCCCGTATCTGTCATTGGAAATGATAAAATAAGCAGCCTTGCACCCATCCAAATCTCTGATATACTGAGCATATCCCCCGGTGTGGCAGTTAAGGATTATGGCGGCTTGGGCGGCATCAAAACCGTAGCCGTACGTGGACTTGGCAGCTCCCGGACGTTGATATTGCTCGATGGAATGCCCATAAGCTCCACGCAGAACAGTAGCTATAACCTTGGCGATTTACCGGTACCTGTGATAGATAATATTGAAATCATGCGCGGCGGAGCTTCTGCTATTTTTGGCGGTAATGCCGTTGGCGGGGCGGTGAATATACGTACTGACCTCATACCTCAGAATATGCTGAAGGCCTCTATTCTGGCAGGATCTTTTGGAGAACTGGGGGTGAATTTAACAGGCAGTATCCCTGTAAGTAGCAGCTATATATCGGGTAGTGTGAATTATTTGGCTTCAAATGGCGACTATCCATTTACCTGCAATCAGTTTGGCGAGGATGTAACGGCTAAAAGGCAGAATGCAGATTATGCCAATCTTTCGCTATCAATGCTGGGCAAAACCAATATAGGCGATTGGAATCTTTGGGGCAGAGGCATATATAGCTCTATTGACAAAGGCATACCCGGTGCGGTTTTACAGGGAAATGTAAGTCAAAGTAACGACAGAATGGATGAAAAAAAATTCATATTTCTATTGCATACAGGCAAACTTCTTAGCGATTCTTCATCCATATTTTTCTCAGGAATAGCTATGTCGAATAATAGCAGCTACTTGGAGCCTCAAAAAACATCTCAGCCCAATAGCGATTTTCGGTTAAAAGATTTTGGCATAAACTCAAAATATACGTTCCATGCTGCAAATTTTTATAATGAGATACTTGCCAACGCCTTCTACAGCACTTTGAGTGGGAGTATGCTTGATCCGGATGTGGACTCCAATGTGCACCGGACAACGCTTGCAGCATCCTACCGCATTGAGAAAAATTTTGATTTCGGTGCGCAGCAGCTTGCGGCGAATGCAGGTGTTCGAGTTGATTATATCAGCGATTCATACTCGGCTTTTTCCGCTCTTGCCGGTGCGATATATTCGATTTCTGGATTTCCTGTCCGCGCAAAAACCAGTTTTTCCCATAATTTTCGCCCGCCAAATTTCAATGAAATGTATTATCGGAACTATGGAAATAAGAATTTAAAGCCTGAAAAATCGAATAGTTTTAATCTCGGTATGCAGTATAGCATGATGGATTATTTGTTTTTTGAGGTCGAAGGATTTTATCTGCCTGTTGAGGACATGATAGTTTCGATGCCGAAAACGCCAATAAGTTGGACTGCGCAGAATTTGGATAAGGCGGTTTCATCCGGACTGGAATTTTCTCTGTCGCTTATTGATGAATTTTTATTCATAAATAGTTTTAATCTGTCATACACTTTGCAAAAAACAATAGATAAATCTGGAGATGAAAAAACTTATAATAAACAATTGCCATACACGCCAAATGAACTGATAACTATTTTTTATAAAATGGACTTAGCAAATATTGATTTTGGATTTAAATGCGATTATTCGAGCTTCCGCTACACGCAGCCCGACAATGACAGCCGCGCAATTCTTCCGTCATATTTCACAATAGATGCATTTATTTACAAAAAATTCATATTTTCACGACTTAATTTGACATTCCGTTTCGACTGCAAAAATTTACTGGATGAGCGCTACGCAATCATCAGCAACTACATCATGCCGGGCCGCACATTCACCCTCACCTGCAACATAAACTATTGAAAAATTAATAAATATTCAGAAATATTCAGAAATATATCTCTAACTTTACATATCAACCAATCAGCAAAATTTGTGTAAATTTGTAAGATTTATACAAACAAATTATGAATAAATATTTATGACATCGAAAGAAATTAGACAATCATTTCTTGATTTTTTCAAATCAAAAGACCATAGAATAGTTCCAAGTTTCCCTGTAATTCCTCATGGCGACCCGACTTTGCTCTTCATAAATGCCGGCATGAACCAGTTCAAAGATGTGTTTATTGGCACTGGCAATCGCGATTATAAACGTGCTGCTGATACCCAAAAATGTATTCGCGTAAGCGGAAAACACAACGATTTGGAAGAAGTCGGTGTCGATACTTATCATCATACTTTTTTCGAAATGCTCGGCAATTGGAGTTTTGGCGATTATTATAAAGTTGAAGCGATTGATTGGGCGTGGGAATTATTAACAAAAATTTGGAAACTTGACCCAAAACGCCTCTATGCGACCGTTTATCGCACCGATGATGAGGCTTATGAAATTTGGAAAAATTATCTGCCCGAAGATCATATCCAGCGTTTTGACGAAAAGGATAATTTCTGGGAAATGGGAAATACTGGTCCATGCGGTCCGTGCAGTGAAGTGCATTATGACAGAACGCCCGATATGTCCGGTGCAAGCCTTGTAAATGCAGGCTCTCCCGATGTTATTGAAATTTGGAATCTGGTGTTTATTCAGTTCAATCGCAAGGAAAATGGCGAACTCGAACCGTTGAAAGACAAATTTGTCGATACGGGAATGGGTTTTGAGCGGATTTGTTCGATTTTGCAGAATGTGAAGTCCAATTATGACACGGATATTTTTACTCCTATTTTACGGAAAATACAAACACTTAGCGGAATCGAATATACTGCCGATCTGACGAAAAAAAGCGATATTGCGATGCGTGTTATTGCTGACCATTTGCGTGCGTTGTCTTTTGCGATTGCTGATGGCGCAATGCCCGGAAATGAAGGTCGCAGCTATGTTTTGCGGCGAATTTTGCGGCGTGCTTGCCGCTATGCACGTGAACTCGGTTTCCGCGAACCGATGATGTACAAACTTGTGCAAACGCTTGTCGATGTTATGGGCGATTATTTCAAGGAAATCAAGCAAAATCAGGCGAATATAGAAAAAATTATTCGTGGCGAAGAAGAAAATTTTCTTCAAACAATGGAACGCGGTTTGGATAGAATCGAAGAAATATTAACTAAAATTCATAATTCTAACACGAAAACCATTTCTGGAGATGACGCATTTTTGCTTTATGATACATTTGGTTTTCCGTTTGATTTGACCGAATTAATTGCACGCGAACGTGGCTTAGGCGTTGATATTGCTGGATTTGAGCAAAAAATGAAAGAGCAGAAAGAGCGTTCAAAAGCGGCTCAAAAAAATGTGGCTATGAACATAGAATTTCCGCAAACTGATTTCGTTTCGGAGTTTATTGGTTATGAAGAATTGAAAGCACAGTCTAAAATTTTGTTCATAAAAGACAACTTGATTGTTCTTGAAAAAACTCCGTTTTATGCGGAAAGTGGTGGTCAGGTCAGCGATATTGGCGAAATTATTATAGCCGGCGTAACATGCAATATCGTTAATGTTAAGAAAGTTGGGAATGCAATTTTCCATATTTGTGCCGAAAATATGGAGGAAAAAATAAATTCCATGATGTGCGATATACTCAATAAATTTGCCGTTGCAACTGTGGATATTCAGCATCGCCGTGCCATTATGCGTAATCATACCGCAACGCATTTGCTGCATGAAACGCTTTATGAGGTGCTTGGCTCGCATATTCAGCAGGCTGGTTCGCTGGTGGCGGCGGATTATTTGCGTTTTGATTTCAACCATTTTGAGAAAGTTACCAGCGATCAAATTCGCAAAATTGAGGACATTGTAAATTCCAAAATATTGGAGCAAATACCTGTTGATACAAAGACTTGCACGATCGAAGAAGCTCAAAAAAATCCGAAAATCAAAATGTTTTTTGGCGATAAATATGGCGATATTGTGCGAGTTTTATCCATGAGCAATTTTTCGATTGAACTTTGCGGCGGTACTCATGTTAAAAATACGGCAGAAATTGGTTTATTTAAAATCACATCTGAATCGGCTGTAGCTGCAGGTGTACGCAGAATAGAAGCTGTTACAGGCTGTAAAGCGGTGGCGTTTGTAAAGAGCTTGGAAGATAAAATTTATGAACAAAAATTCATAATTGAGGAATTGCAGGATAAAATTCGAGGCTTTGAGAAGGAAATAGAGAAGGCGAAATTGGAGAAAATCGCACAATCAGCCGGCGATATTTCTGATAATGACAAAAAAATGGTCGGCAATCTTAGCGTCATTGTTCGCAAAATGGAGAATATTGACAACCTTGACCAGCTCAGAACTATTGCTGAAAAAACACGCGAATCCTTGAATACACAAGGCATTTGCCTGATTGCGACGATTATTGATGACAAAGTGCAGCTTGCTTGTGCTGTAACTGACGATTTGAAAGGGAAAATGCCCGCCGGAAAACTTGTCGGTGAAGCTGCAAAACTACTCGGCGGCGGCGGCGGCGGCAAACCTCATTTAGCAACGGCTGGCGGCAAAGATATTTCTAAATTGCCGCAATTATTAGAAACAGAATTTTATAATATTGTTGAAAAATTTTAGATTTATTGATATTTATTTCTGAAATAATAGTTGCAGATGGCGGCTATGCAAATGAAAACCAGATAAAAGCTATTGAAAATAAAGGAGTTATTGTTGTTATTCCTTTTCCGAAGAATAAAAATACTTTATCTCCGATTGAAATAGACTTATACGTAACATCTTATAATTTAAAGTGATTAGCAAGGTGGATTAGCCCATTTCGTATGATACTTTGATGAGAAGCTCGCGGTATAAAGTCAGCATTTTGGATTTTGAAATGAAGCCAATGTATTTTGAGCCATTGACCACAACCATGTTCCAGTCGCCTGTCTGCTCGAATTTTTCCACAATCTCCTTCATCGTATCATCATGATATATCAATACCTTAGGCTGTTTTATCAAAGTCTTTACCGCAATTTCTTCATACAGATCGTGGTCAAACATTATCTTGCGGATATCATCGAGAAAAATCATGCCCTTAAAGCGATTTTCATTGTCGATGACAGGAAAAATATTTCGATGCGATTTTGCAACCTCAAGTATTAAATCGCCAAGAAACGAATCATAATTTATGGTATTAAAATCCCTTTCAATCAAATCATCTGGATTGAGCAGCGTCAGCACCGCCTTATCCTTGTCGTGCGTTATCAAGTCGCCCTCTTTCGCCAATCTTTTAGTATAAATTGAGTGCGTTTCAAAACGATGGATTGTTAAATATGCTGTTGTGGCTGTGATTATAATCGGAACAAACAGTTCATAACCACTTGTTATTTCAGCGATTAAGAAGATTGCTGTCAAAGGTGCGTGCATAATTGCCGCCATGACTCCTGCCATGCCAACCAGTGCAAAATTTCGCTGAGATACGTGTGAAATGCCTATAAAATTTATAACGATAGATGATAGATAGCCTGCAATGCCGCCAAGGAACAGTGCTGGTGCAAAGACACCTCCAACACCGCCGCCGCCTGTAGTAAATGCCACTGCAAATGCCTTAAATATAACGACTAAAAGTAAAAATAATGCCACTATCCATATATTATCACCATAAGGCAGAAACAGGCTGTGGTGCAGGGCGTCGCTCGGATTTTTGCTGAACAGATATTGAAGCGTATCATATCCCTCGCCATATAACGGCGGAAAAAAGAAGATTAAAACTCCAAGCAATATACCGCCTGTCAGCAATTTAGATGTATGGTTTTTTATTTTTGACAAGAACCTGTTCTCTATAAATTCCAATACTTTAGTAAAATACAGTCCTATAAAGCCGCAAAATACGCCCAGAAACATATAGTAAAAAGTGTTGTGGATATTGAATGGCTCGAAAACGACGAAATAGAATACAACGCTATTGCCTAACAGCAGCGTGGATATGATACTGCCAGTTACAGCGGCTATGAGCAGCGGTATGAGCGAGACCATGCTCAAATCAAGCATCAGCACTTCCAGCGCAAAAATTACGCCTGCTATGGGCGCTTTGAATATGCAGGATACAGCCGCTGCCGCTCCGCAACCCAACAGCAGCGTACGTGTGCGGTAGTCGTCGAATTTGAACAGCTGGGACAGGTTAGAGCCGATTGCCGAGCCTGTTAGAACCGTTGGCGCTTCAAGTCCAACCGAGCCGCCAAAACCTACCGTCAGAGTGCTCGCAATGATAGACGAATAGCAGTTATGAGGCTTAATCTTGCTCTCGTTTTTGGATATGGCGAACAGCACCTTACTAATGCCGTGCGACAGCGAATCCTTCACATGATATTTGACATATATGACGGTGAGGGCAATACCAATCAGTGGCATCGCAAAGTATAGCATGTTGATAGAATCAATATTTACAATGCTATTCACGAAAGTGCCTGTAGTATGTACAATCGTTTTCAGCAGAACCGTTGCCAAGCCTGTTACAATTCCTGTAAGCAGGCTCAGCATCAGCAGAAAAGTTCTATCGGATACGTGTTCATTTTTCCAGTCTAATATTTTTTCGAATGTTCGATTTATACTTTTCATATATAAGTACTATAATATAACCAATTAAACAATTGCCTTTATGAATTTTTTTTCATAAATATTATTGTTTTGTTTTAAAATTTGGAGATTTCGCCTTGAATTGAATCATGCTCGATTCCTGTAGAATATTGCTCGGGAATGAGAATCGCAAAATTATAATCGCTGTGATTCTGGCGGCGCACATCAATCCGGCTGACATATTTTATAAAATCTTTCATTGACGTGTCAAACGAAATACTTTTATCTCGTGCAAAAATAAACATCATTAAAGTATTTTTTTTCGGAATTGCCAAAAAATCCATAACCTCTGGAAATGTCTCCATAATAATGAAATTTGCCGATTGATTTAATTTCCAATTTTGACAATGATTTTGCAGCATTTCGCCGGTAGTCTTCTTGGAAATAAATGTAACATTGCAGCCAATATTTTTGGAAACGGTAGCGATAAAAGCAAACCATTTTTTAAATCCTTTTTCATGCTCAACGTGTTCTGGCACAACAACTGTCAGATTCGTAAAAATACTTAAAGATTCATTTATGTGGCACACAATTGTCTGCAAGTCCGTTGTTTCGAGAATCATATCAATATTGCTGCCAAGCGTTTCAAATTTCGTTTGGCGTCCTGTCCATCCAATTACAAGTGTTGTTGCTGTAAGTTCCTTAATTGTTCGTAAGATGCCGGGAATTGGATTTGTATCGATCCGCGAAATTGGAGTAATAATAATTTCTTTTGAATATAATTTATTTGTTATGTCCTGAATGATTTTTTTATTAATATTTATTGTTTTTTGATATTGTTTATCATTTTCCATAACTATTGTCAGTGGAAAAATTATGCTTTGCCTGTCTTCAATTCCAGCGACTGCCAAATCCAGTAATTTATTGATATTATTAGGATTTGCATACGGTACAACAATATGCTCTGTACCGTCGTCCTGTTCGCCAATTTTCATATTTGCCGTGAGAACAATTTTCTTTCCTGTTCTTTCCGTTACAAGAGAACTGACAATGCAAGTCAATAAAACCAGCAATACAGTGGCATTTAAGGTGCTGTTATCAACAATTCCAATATCGTATCCGACAATAAGTATTGCAATAACCGCAGCAGCGTGCGAACTCGACAGACCGAATAATAAAATTATTTCATTTTTAGTGAAATTGAATATTTTGCCAGTAATAACAGCAGGAATAAATTTTGCAACCAAAGCTGTAACCGTCAATATTACAGTAACTTCTATGGTCTTGTATCCATTAAAAACAACACTGTAATCTATTAATGTTCCGACATAAAACAAAAAGCAAGGTATAAATATGGCATTGCCTGCAAACTGCAAATTCGACATCAGCGCAGAATTTTTTGGAATATAGCGGTTAAGTGCAATGCCGGATAAAAACGCTCCAATTATTGGCTCAAGGCTGACGAAGTGTGCGAGCGTTCCAGCAAGAAAAAGCAATGCAATTATCAGAGTAAAGTAAGCATAATTATCATCCTCCATGTATTTAAAAAAAATTTTAGCTATAAACGGAAATACAGCTGCCACCAAAAAGATAAACAATGCAACGGCAATCGCCAAATAGATAAAATATTCTGCCGTCATTTCGCTTTTTACCGCCGTTATTAAAATACCGACCGCCAGCAAAACCAATGTATCTGTGATTATCGTACCACCGACTGCTGTTACGCTGCTGCGATTGTTGGCTAAGCCTAACCGGCTTACAATTGGATAAGATACGAGTGTCTGCGTTGAAAACATGAGAGCAATTAGCACAGCTGGCAGAAAGCTATAACCCAGAGCAAAATGATAAATTATTAATCCAATTGTCAAAGGAAATGCAAAAGTCAAAAAACCAAAAACAACACTTTTTTGCTTATTCTCTTTTATTTGGTTGAAATCAAGCTCAATTCCCGCAAGAAACATGATAAACACGATGCCGATTTCTCCCAGTAGCTTGATGCTCGCATCGTCTGGAATTAAGTTTAAACCGTATTGTCCGAAAACAGTGCCGCTGATAATCAAGCCGATTATTGATGGCACATGTATTTTTTTAAACAGTATTGGTATTACTAAGAATATTAAAAATAATATAGTTACAATAATTACCGGCAGAGTAAAAGGCAATGTAATATGTGAGAAATCTATCATTCTGTTCTTTTAATCTATAACTTATTTGCAGTAACAAAAATACGCATTAATCGCAATGTAAAAACTATATTGTAAAATTTTAAAACATTCACTACCATTTATGATTTTTTTTTCATAAATAAACAGAGTATCATTCTACGCATACTATTTTTTGTAATGGGTGACAGTTTTAAGAATATCAAGTCAAAAAAAATAGGTATATTGCAATGCTATAATTGTTATGCGAACAATTCCAACAGGATATTATAGCATATAAACTACGTTTGAATATTGTAAGTACATGGAATTTAAAGAATTAATAAATAAATTTCAAAACGACCCATATCCGGATAATCGCCGCCATGCCGTAAATGATCTGATACATAATCAGATGATTAATGAGATTTCCATAAAGGCGTTTGCCAACGGTCTTTTAGACCCTGAAATCGGCATAAGAGATATATGCCAGCGGGCACTATCCGAAGCTCCCGATGAATTCAAGCCGCTCGCTGCAAGTTCAATATCATCCTATATCACGGTTCCGGACATAGAGCTGCGCAATTTGGCAGGCGATATACTGATTAAGCTCGGCAGCGCTTCCGTATCTACCTTGCTGCCATTTTTGAAAGATAAGGATCACGATGTTCGCAAATTTGCATGTGATATACTGGGACTTGTTGCTGATGCCAGTATTGCCGATAACATACTGCCATTGCTGACAGATAGCGATAAAAATGTCCAAATAGCCGGTGTTGAAGCATTGGGCAATATACAAGCTGAAAGCGCATTGGATCAACTGATTATGATTTATGAAAATTTTGAGGAGATAAAGCCTTCTGTCATTGAAGCTATTGGCAAAATCGGCGGCAATATTTCAGAAGATTATCTGCTTGAAAAATTATCTTCGGAAAACAACCAGTTCTTGCAAATTGCCATAATTGATGCACTTGCATTCAACGCTAAACATATAAGCATATCATACAACCTGTTGGAAAGAATGGAATCAAGCCATCCGGAAATGCAGAAAATCATGCTAATGACAGCTTTTGCGATAGCATTCAGGCTGGGCGAGCCTTTGATTATGCCTGATAATTTACGGTTTGTGGCGCATAGAGCCATGCTGGAAGACGATGAAAATATCAGAATGGCAGGCTTGATAGCGCTGGGCGACAAGTATGGAAAAGAAGATTTTGATGCGCTGATTGCTGTGATTGGAAAGAACATTGAAGATGCAAATCAGAACATAATATATAATATCACGGCAAACTCTGAAGCAGCAATTATTAATGAATTTTTCAACATGTTTTTTGAGTGGGAAAATACTGCCCATATTCAAACCGATTTTTTGGAAAATATTACTTTGTGCTGGGACTCAATTCCTTTGCCTAATAAAGATGCGGTAATAAATACTTTGCTTATCAATTTTGAATTGACAGACGCCAAGCATATTCTCCATACATTAAGCGCATTAAAACTCAAAGATTCTGACTATATTACAAACAAATTACGCCAATATTCTCTGGAAACATCAATAGAGAATAAGCAAAAAATGGAAGCATTATTAGAAAATTAATAAGGCTAATTTGAATTATTTAGATAATTAAAGTAAAAAAAATGGCATCTCAGTTATTTAAGTTTGATTTTTCCAAAACTAAAATTGCTTCTAAAACCAATAACCAGGAAGAACCCAACCGTATGAATCAGTTTAGCATTGATAAAATGGAGATGACTAATGAAATCTTCCAAGAATTCAGAAGTTACATATATCAATTATGCGGCATATATTTCACTGACAGTAAAAAATATTTGCTCGAAGGACGTATAGCTCGCCGCTTAACTATAACTAAAATGCGTACTTTTGAAGAATATTTAAGATTCTTGCAATCTGCATCAGGACGAACAGAACTTAACGAACTATTTGAAGCAATAACAATAAACGAGACTTATTTTTTCAGAGCGCCGCAACAGTTTGAAGCACTCGAAAATATTGTGATTCCAGAAACAATATCCTCAAAAGCAGGGCTGATCTCTCCAACATACAAGATCTGGGTTGCAGCCTCTTCCACCGGCGAAGAAGCATATACCATTGCGATTATGATTCTCGAAAAATTGAGGAACAAATACCCCAAAGTTCAATTCCAAATATTAGCGTCAGATATAAATAATGCGGTTATTGAGCAGGCGAAGCAGGGAATATACAAAGAATATGCCATTCGCAATGTACCGCCGCATTTGCTGAACAAATACTTTAGATACGACGGCACAAATTATAGATTATCAGACGAAGTAAAGCGGTTGGTGAAATTTACGAATATAAACTTATACGACGCAAAGCAAATGCGTTCGATTTATGGAATGGATGTTATTTTTTGCTGTAACGTTCTTATTTACTTCGACATACCATCAAAGCAGCAAGTAGTTTCATATCTATACGATGCCCTGAATAAAGACGGCTATTTATTTATCGGTTATTCCGAGTCGCTGCATGGCATATCCAAAGCATTCAAACTGGTACATTTACCCAAAGCCATGGCATACAAAAAAGAATAGAATGACAAATGTGATAATTAAAAAAAATTCATAATCCCATCCGATACGGCACAATATCTCATCCGGTGCGTAATATCGGCTTTTTTTAAAGTAAGGAAAAATGAAAATAGCTATCGTTCAATTAGGCAGAATAGGCGATATGATACTTATGACATCCGCTATAAAGCCCATCAAACAACAATTCCCCGATTCAGAAATTTATTTTATTGCGGGCAGCGCAAACCATACAATTGTGTCGAATAATCCCGATGTTAAACAGGTTTTGATTTACGACAAAAATCCTGTAAATATTTTTAAATTTATATTTAAATTAAAGCGCATTAATTTTAATTATTATATCGATCCCAAAGATCATTTTTCAAGTGAAAGCTATTTCATTGCAAAACTTGCTAAGGCGAATAAAAAAATAGGGTTTAATGATGCAAAGCACAGTGTTTTTGATATTGCAATTTCATCTTATGAAGAAAATATCGACTTGCATTTTATTGAACGCCTGCATAATACATTGAAATATTTGGATATTTCAACAAAACCTGCGCAACCATACCTTCATATCGATAAAAGTACTATTGATAAAATTGATAATTTCCTGAATATAAATAAGTTACAAGATTATACTATAGTTAATATTTCCGCTGGAAATGCTACAAGGATGTGGAAAGAAGCTAATTGGATTGAATTTATCAATCGAACGAAAAATTACACAAAATATGTTTTAATTTCTGATATTTCACAGCTTAACATTGCCGGCAAAATTTGCAATGCCACTAATATTATACATTTTCCGCCTTCGCCATTTGCAGAGGTTATCGCATTGGTTGCCCGAGCTGGTTTGCTTATAACACCCGACACATCTTTGGTGCATGTCGCCACAGCTTTTAATCTTCCTGCCGTTGTCCTAACTTGCAATATTCCATGGAACATAGCTAAATTTCGTCCACTAAGCAAAGAAAACGCCGTTGTTATCCCGGAACAGCCAGAAGGCAATGTCGAGTTGCTTTCGGTAGAGGAAGTAACCGCTGCAACCATGCGATTTATTGTAAGATAGAATTGCTTATGCTATTGATATTGCCTGTTAAAATTATGTTTCTACGGCTGTTGGCGTTTTCATGTTATAAAATTTAAAATCCGTAAAATATGCCGAAGCGAGTTTCTAACTTATTAGAATTATACAGGTTGTTTTCTACATTGTAGAATAATAAATTAAAATTTTCTGATATTGACAAGCCGAAATTTCCATATAATTTGATATATGCTCCCAATGACGAACCTATCACAGGTCCAATAGAAGTGCCTCCGACAGAGAATTTTGCAAACGGCTCGACAGCTTCAAGCGATAATATTGGAGCTAAGTTATATGAATAAATGGCGCTTCCATAAAATAAGGTTGGAATTTGCTGCTGTGTGAATGCCTCGCCATTTATAGTTCTATCAAACTCTTGCGCATAGTCTTCCCAGCCAAATTCTACGCCAATAGTGTGTCTATTGCTCAATTTGTACGAAATACTAAAATCTATATTATTCCAAAACGCATTATTTTCATCTATATTATATGTCGGCATTTTTGCAAAAAAAGATTTATTTAAAAGTAATATAAATTTTGTCGTGTTTATGTCGTTAATAAGCAAATTATTATTCGAGAATATGTTGTTGTTTGGAATTAATGAATTCGAAAGTGCAGAAATATCATTAGTGCTTTTGTCTATATTTTTAGCAGTTATATCATTAACACTGTTTTTTTTCAACTGGTTATTATTCGAAAGATTTATTAATTTTTTTTCATAATCATCTTCAGAATTTGACAACATATTAGAAGCATACATTTCAGGTAAAGCCTGATGATAAGCAAGTGATTGTATATTCTGCCTGACCTTGCCTGCGCTATTTGGATTTTCTGCTTTTGCTGAGCCAGTATTTACACGCTGCGAGCTATATTCTGAATTATTTTTAATAATTCCTTCAGTTATTTCCAAATTATTTTTATCTTTTTTGATGGCAGCGGTGCTAAACAGTACATTTTCGTCAATTATATTTTGCGAAAATTTTGCAATCGAATCGCCTGCTGCAACGTTATCACCCGTTACTAATTTATAAATACCAAGTGTTGCAGCGCTAATGAAGCATGTGAAAAACAGTACTAACAGCGATATAGCAAAGCCAGACAGCGTTTTTGGAAACAGTTTTTTAGAGTCATCAGACATATTGGATGGAATGGAAAAACCCAATGATCTGAACACATTTTCAGTTGCTTCAATCGGCGGCATCAAACTTGTGGTATCTTTTGACGCACTAAGATGCAGGCGCAGATATTGATTAAATACATTCCGGGTATATTGAGATATTGCCAGCTCATCAAACAGCCATTTTTCTTCATGCTGCTGCAAACTGCCATCAAAATATCTATTAACGATTTCTACAATATTTTCCATTATATTCTGTATGTTATTTATTACATTCTTTAAAATATGTTTCCAAATCTTTACGCAATTTTTCCTTTGCCCTCATAAGCCTGTTTCGAAGTAGAGTGTAGCTTGTGCCAGTAATAAATTCTATTTCTTCGTAAGACAGATTTTGGTACAAGCGCAATACAACAATTTCCCGCAATGGATAAGACAGCTTCATAAGTACTTCTGGCAATATCATTTCCAATTCTTTTTGTTCAAGCGGATCATGATCTTCCGTGTTATATGATTTTTCAATTTCTTCCCAATCTGCATCAACAAAATCAAACCGCCTGTCGTCAAATCGTTTTTTATTCAAAAACAAACGCTTGGCTATTATAATTAAATATGACAGCACGCTGCCGGTCTCACTTTTTTGTCCTACTTTTTCATAAAATTTAATAAATGTTTCTTGAAAACAATCGGCAGCATCTTCAGAATTGCCGAGCATTCTAACGCAATATGAATACAACTTCTGCGAATATCTTGAATAAATCTCCGCAAAGGCTTTATTTGTATTTTTGTCTTTTTTCTTAAGACATTCTATCAATTGGCTATCGCTAAAATTGCCGTAATTAATTTTCATTGGTTAGCTGAGCGTCCCCAGATACTATTTAAAACATTATTAAAAATAAGCGTTTTATTAGAAATTTTCGGAATATTATCTTCAAAATTAACATCAATTATAAATAAATCCAATTGCGTTCCATCGCTGTAAGCATTAGATTCAAAAAAAGTTAGCTTATCGTTCCTGTTATTCCACATCGGAGAAAAAACCTTATTACCCGAATCATCTGTTAAACGATAAAAATTATTATCAACAACCGACTTTATCCAAAATTCATTTTTCAAATTCGTAAAAGCAATATATTTTTCATCCGAAGATATGTTTGCTGATATTACTCCCAAATTGTCGCTATTGCCAAAACTTATGTTGCTTTCTCCTGACTCAATACTATACTTGAACATAGTTGTGTCGTTTTGAATAAAATATATTACATTTTTATTTTGTATCCATTTAATTTGATAATTTTTTTCAGATTTATATTCAAAATTTTTAGACCAAACAATATTTTCCGAATGATTTGCATCAATTATTTTCATTTTAATCAGGTCATTTGAAACAATTTCAGCAAAAGCCAAATATTTTCCATTATCGGAAAATGCCGGCAAGCTAATGGAATTTAAGTAACTTGTGCTTAACAGTTCCAAATAAGTTGAGCCAGTCAATTTATCATAAACCCACATGTATAATTCATTTGCGGAGCAATATGCAACTCTTGTTCCCGTGCTTGAAATCACAGGCGAACCAAATGTTTGCTTGTCCGATTTCGCAATTTCTATCACATCAGAATTATGAATATTTTTTAATAAAATGCTCCTGTATTGGCTCGTATCAGGTATTTCCAATACTGCAATATTTTCATCAAAAGATGGCGGCGAAAACATTTGCGAATTATCCGCAATTTTCATAAAATTTGTGCCAGTCTCCTCAATGCTAAATATTGCCGGTGCAAAATTATTTAATGCAATGCCCGTAAAGTACAAAGTACTGTCATTAGTTCCGTTGCCATTGCAGCAGTCAATTGGATTACAATTATCACACGCAGCAACACCCAAAAGCAGCGCTGCCATCACAAAATAAAATTTCATATTGCGGTATAATATAATGACACCAAATTCGCGATTTTGTATCATTTGCACCAAAAAAAAAATATTTTGTACAAGTTGTCGCTTCGACTGACGGGGTGTTTTTTGGTATTGCATATTAAACAGATGCTGTTTTATTTGACAGCATGAACATAAAAGTGCATCCAGACGGCACGGGCATTTTGAAAAACTCGAAAAGCAATCAAATCTTTCACCTCATTTAATCATATTGGAAGAGGCGGTATGATTTGGGCTGGGTGAAGGACATGGGCGATGAACAGGCGGGCACAATCGCTATTTCCTGAAATTCAATATCAACCCTGCCATCCTGAAGTGGAAAATTAATCGATATTTTATTAGCAAAAGTATAATCTCCTATTTCGGTAAAACTGGAAAAAGCCACATCCATCACCATCTCGTTATTTGCATTTTTTTTCTGAAACCGCACTAAGCGCCTGTTATTGGTATCGATTAGCGCGAACTCCGCACCCATTTTATCGGATAAAACATATAACTTGTTACTTTCCATTATGTTAACGAAACTATATTGCTCTGAATTATTCGGCAAAGCATTCCGCAGAAGGTATACCAAATCGTTGAAAGCCAGTGGCACACTCATTGATTTTTTGATATTTTCCTCCGTCGGCATTCCTTTGTAAGTTATATTTTCTAAATTGCTATTCATTATATATTGCGTCGGGTTAGCATACAGTTTGCCGACAGGAATGGACATGGGACCAAATATTTGGATTAGTATCGAGTCTGTTTTGGCAATTTCAATTTTGGCTGCTGCCGAATTACGTATTTCAGGAAAAGAAATATTAATGCGGGCTTTCATTATAACATTACTGTTTTCCGATGAGTTAGCCTTATCTATCTTCTGTTCTGTGCCTGATGCCGCATCGCTTTTTTCGGACAGCCTTTCGTTTGGTTTATTATCATTAGCCGCCTGTTTGGTCGAGGCGCAGCTCATTAATATAAGGCAAAATATCGCTATCAGGAGTTTATACATGGTATATCTTATATGATTATGAAAAAAAATTAATTATTGTCAGGATTTTCTATCGGCACTTCTTCGGGCAGCACTTCCATTCCCAGCGAATCTATCACTGCATCAGGTATGGGCGCCGCATCCTCTGCTCGCTGCCTGTCCGGAAAGAAGAATGCCTCAAGCAGCTGCCGAGCTATAGGACCTGCAACTGCCGCTCCAAAGCCAGCGTTTTCAACAAATACGCACATGGCTATTTTCGGATTATTTTTTGGTGCAAAACAGACAAACCACGAGTGGTCTAAACCATGCGGATTTTGGGCGGTGCCTGTTTTGCCGCACACGTCCAAGCCTGATATGGCAACGCCTGCACCTGTGCCGCCAGCATTTACAACATCCCACATACCGTTTTTGACCAATTCAAAATATCCGGCATTAATGGGTATTTTTTTTGCGTCATAGCTTAAATTGTCAATCGTATTTGCCAGCTGGTTATGCACCGAACGCACTATATGCGGCTGATAATATGTACCGCCATTGGCTATAGCAGCGGTATATGCCGCCATTTGCAGCGGAGTTGCCAGTATTTCGCCTTGCCCTATGCCATAGTTAACCAGCCGCCCCTTGAATGACGTCAGAGACTTGTCCCTCCTTTGCAGCCACTCGCGGGTTGGCAGCCTGCCTTTCTTCTCGTTGGGCAGGTCGATATGGGTATATTCGCCAAAATTAAACATCTGTCCATACTTTTCAAACTTCTCCATACCCAGCTTTATGCCCAGCGTATAGAAAAACACATTGCATGAATAGCGCAGCGCCTGCCGCACATTTACATTACCATGCACATGGCATTTATACTGCCTTGTGCCTAAAGTATAGCTGCCGCTACAATTTATAGTGGTGTTTTCATTAATAAGCCCTTCCTGCAAAGCAGCAAGTGCAATGAGCATTTTCCATGTAGACCCTGGCGGATATTGCGACTGCAAGGCACGCGGCAACAGAGGATATGAGGTATTATCACTCAAAGAGCGGTACAATTCTGTCGGCACCTTTCCGCTGAAAAGGCGCGGGTCATAGTCAGGCTTGCTGGCAAATATCAGCACCTCACCGTTACTCGGATCTATGGCAACCACAGCACCTTTTTTGCCTGCCAGCAGCTTCTCACTTAGCTCCTGCAGCTTCGAATCAATGGCAAGATTGAGGTCGAATCCATTGCTTGCCAGTATATCCTTCTCGCCATTTGCAAAGGCAGAAATGCGGCGTCCCACCTTGTTTACAGCAACGAACTCCACTCCATCCCGCCCGCGCAGTATGTTTTCATAGGATTGCTCCAAGCCGTTTTGCCCTATCATATCGCCCGGTCTATAGTACTTATGTTTTTCGAGTTGCTCGCGCGTTATCTCACGGGCATATCCGAACAGATGCGCCATATTGCCATCAAAGTTGTAAGTACGTTTGGAATCGATAGATACATCCACTCCTATAAGATATTCGGAGTATTCTTCCAGCTGTGCTACGGTTGCAATATCAGCATCGCGCATAATTTTTATAGGCACAAATTTCGAGTAATTCCTGTATCTGTTCAATGTGCGGCGTATATCGTTCGAATCCATCTGGATAATACTGCACAGCAGCGGCATCACCTCGTCCTTGAACTCGTATGGCGTGATGGTGATGGAAAACGACGGCACATTATGCACCATAAGCACGCCGTTCCTGTCGTACATGTTGCCGCGCACAGGCGTAATCCGCACCTTTTTGATAGCCTGCGTCTCGCTCTTGCTGTAATATTGTCCATATTCTATGATTTGCAGCTGCGCAAGCCGAACGGCAAAAATGAGCAAAACCAGCAGTATTATAGCTCTAAATATGCGTTTCCGGTTAGGGTCGGCGAAATCGGACGATTTCCACAATGGCTGACTAAATAGCATTCAACAGGATTTAAGTGATACAAACATGTTTTTACAAAAATACTAAAAAATCCCCATATTGATTTATGAAAAGAAATTAATAAATATGCGAAGAATGTTGAATTGCCTGTTATATGTTCGCAAGAAATGTTGGCTTATATGACGAATATTGCTATTTTTGTAGCAAATATTATGGATGAAAAAATTGAGGCGGCGCTATATCTGGTGCCGACGCCGATTGGAAATCTGCAGGATATAACGTACCGCGCTGTGAAGATACTGAGCAATGTTGATATTATCGCATGCGAAGATACTCGGCGGGCAGGGGTTATGCTGAAAGAATTAAAAATTAAAAATAATTCATCAAAGCTTGTCAGCTATTATAATTATAACGAAGGTATAAAATCTGATGCTCTTGTTAATGAATTAAAAAATGGCAAATCAGTGGCTTTGATTAGCGATGCGGGAACGCCTTGCATCTCCGACCCCGGATATCGAATTGTTAGTAAAGCGATTGAAAATAATATCAAAGTTATATCTGTTCCCGGAGCAACTGCATTTGTAAGCGCATTAATTGCCAGCGGCTTGCCTGTACATAATTTTATTTTCTTAGGATTTCCGCCGCAGAAAAAAGGAAGAAAAACTTTTATCCAAGAGGCTCTGAATAATGAAAAAACATTTATCCTTTATGAATCTTCGCATAGAATAAAGAAGCTGATAAGCGAAATCGCCGAAATCGATGGCGACCGCAATATTTGTATCGCAAGGGAAATAAGTAAAATTTTCGAAGAATATATACGTTTTAATACTGCGGATTTTCTACAAAATAAAATCAATATTATTGAAAAAGGCGAATTTGTTGTGGTTATTGAGGGAAGTAAATGTTCATAAGTTTTGAAGGTATTGATGGTTGCGGCAAAACAACACAAATCAAAAATTTGGAATTTTTTTTGGTAAAAAAAAATTATGAAGTTGTTACTACTCGAGAGCCCGGCGGTACTGAGTTTGCCGAACAATTGCGTGAAATCCTTTTGTATTCCAGCCATTCCATAAATCCAGTATCCGAACTTTTTTTGTTTGAAGCCGCTCGCGCACATCTTATTCAAACCGTGATTGCTCCTGCGCTGCAACAAAATAAGATTGTGATTGCGGATAGATTTTTCGATTCAACGACCGCATATCAAGGCTATGGGCGCGGTCTGGATATCAATAATATTAATTTGCTGAACAATATTGCTTCGCAAAACATACAGCCTGATGTTACTTTTTTTCTCAATATTCCACTCGAAATTTCATTTCAAAGGCGCAAGCAAAATATACAGGACAGAATAGAATCTGCTGATGTCGATTTCTTTAACCGTATTATTTCTGGCTATATAGCGATTGCAGAGAAGTTTCCTGAGCGTATATACACGATAAATTCCGCTGCCTCTAAAGCAGATACTTTTGCTCAAATAGAAGAGATAATTTCAAAAAAAATATAAATAAATATCTGCACGCTCTAATACATTGTTATTTAAGGCGCTTACATCTAATATTGAATATCAAAAAAAGCCTAAATTCTTGCCTTTTTTACCATTATCTGCTTGTTTTTTTGCCATTAATTCTACTGCAATAACACTCAAGGTTTAGCTCGGCTGTATCCCGCTTTTTTCGAAACATTTATCCATAAATAATCCGCACAACAGAATATTTATGAAAAAATATTCATAAATGATGATGAAAATATTGAGCCGAATGATATTGCTGCTGATGCAACCGTGCCCGCAAACAGCCTTGCAGATACCGCCGCAGAGGAACTGGCGCTTTAAAGGCTTAGAGCCTGTCATACCTTCGAAATCCAGCCGAAAAATTGCGACAAAAAAATATAGAAAAATGCAATGAAATTGAAAGATTATTCAGGCGAACCAAAAGATTTAGAAGATTTTCACCCAATACGATAAAACTGGCACAATGTTCATTGCATTTTCGTTAATTTTTGATTGTTTAATTAGTGTGAACAATACCTAATAAAATCACAGCAACATTATCGGTATCACTGTTTCCTGTTGTTTTCCAGAAACTTCAACCTTAGATTCATCAGTTACGAAAACATCTATTTCAGTTCTAAAGCCAATTTTTTCTTCTGGCATATAAATTCCGGGTTCAACGGAAAAACATGTACCAGGAATAATCACACGTTCATCTTTTGTTTCTAAGTTGTCGATATGACAGCCATTTCCATGAACTTCCTCGCCAATATTATGTCCAGTTCTATGCGTAAAATACTCTCCCAGACCAGCATCAATAATTACTTTACGGCAAGCATCATCAACTTCCCAGCCATGAACAGGAATATTTTTTGCAAATCTATCGAACACTAAATCTAATGCAGCCTGACGTGCCGAACGGGCAATTTGGAATATTTTCTCAATCCTTTCCGGCACGTCTGTACCAACAAACCCCATCCAGGTTATATCATAATATATTGCTCCTGGCTTATTTTTCTTTGCCCAAAGATCTATTAAAACCAAATCTCCTTCTTTGATTTTATGTGTGTTTTCAGGAGTTGGCTCAAAGTGTGGATCGGCAGCATGTTCGTTTACGGCAACGATAGGACCATCTTCGCAAAGCATATTATGCTCTTTATACAGGCTTATCATAAATTCATAAATTTCATATTCTGTTGGATTTACACCTGCTTTAATGCGTCTTGCAATTTCTTTAAATGCTTCATCTTTAATGAATTGCATTGATTCACCGGCTTCGCAATGGCTGCGATAATCTTCCATTGAAAGATGAGATTCAAATAAACTTACTAAATTTGCACTTGAAACAACCTCAATTCCAAAACTGCGAACAAGTTCAATTGTGCCGCCGTCAACGATTGAAACGTAAGGGATTGCATTCATGGGCGAATATTGCATTGCCACTTTTTTAGCATCACCTAAGATTTGCTTTAAGAAAGCATGTTGTTCTTGCCAAGGCAAATAAATAAATTTTTCGCCGGGCAAATGGTCGCAACGCCAAGGTTCTATCTTGTGAACAAGTTTTTTAGGTTCGCCTATTGCTGGAATATAATAATACCAACGCCTTGAAGCGAAACGATGTGTGTTCATATTCAAAATTCTTGCAGCTATTGCATCGCGGTTATGAAAATCATAAAACAGCCAACCATCAAAACCTGCACTTTTTAATGCAGCTTGTATTGCTTTTAAGTCCATATTATAACCTGTTATTTGTAGAGAAATATTTTTTACAATATACGAAAAATATACTAACACTTAATACATTTGTTTAGATGAGCAATGTAATTATGAATAAAAATTCATAAAACATGGATATATCCTTATAATTTCCTTACCATCCTTAAAATACATCTGTTGCTATTTCTTTTGAAGATAAAAATGTTTTTGAGAGCGATTCCTGTATTATTATCAAAATAATTTCGTAATATATATTTATATTTGTAAAAAGAAGGGAGATGTATGGAAAATATGCCAAATGAAGGAATTATAACGCAGGTAATTGGACCAGTGGTTGACGTGGATTTCGGCGGAAAGCGAGTGCCGGCGGTCTTAAATGCACTGCATATCAAAACCAAATCTGATGAAACAGGCGAAGAAGGTACGCTCGTATGTGAGGTGCAGCAGCATCTTGGCGAGGACAGGGTTCGTACCGTGGCGATGGATTCGACAGACGGGCTTGTGCGGGGCATGAAAGCGGTTGATACGGGACACCCCATCACTGTGCCTGTAGGTGCTGAAGTGTTGGGCAGAATGGTCAATATCACAGGAAATCCTATTGACGGTATTGGCGAGATTAAAGCCAAAGTATCGCTCCCAATACATCAGCCTGCCCCGCCTTTTTCATCGCTCAGCACTACCAAAGAGATGTTCGAGACTGGTATAAAGGTAATTGACCTGATACAGCCATTTACCAAAGGCGGCAAGACGGGACTGTTTGGTGGCGCCGGTGTTGGTAAGACTGTTATTATACAGGAGCTTATACATAACATTGCCAAGCATCATGGCGGCTATTCGTGCTTTGCCGGTGTTGGTGAGCGCTCAAGGGAAGGCAATGATTTGTACCTCGAAATGCAGGAATCGGGCGTGATAGACAAGACGGCATTAATATTCGGTCAAATGAACGAACCGCCAGGCGCCCGCTCGCGTGTTGCCTTGACTGCACTGACTATTGCGGAATATTTTCGCGATGTGGAAGGGCGTGATATGCTGCTTTTTATTGATAATATATTTAGATTTATACAGGCTGGCTCTGAAGTATCGGCGCTGCTTGGGCGTATGCCGTCGGCAGTAGGCTATCAGCCTACTCTTGCCACCGAACTTGGAGCCTTGGAGGAACGTATTGCCTCAACCAATAAAGGCTCTATCACCTCTGTGCAGGCTGTGTATGTGCCTGCGGATGATTTGACTGACCCGGCGCCTGCAAATACTTTCACCCATCTTGATGCCAAAACTGTTTTATCTCGCCAAATATCAGAACTTGGCATATACCCTGCCGTTGATCCGCTGGAATCGAGTTCAAGGATTATGGATCCGCTTATCGTGGGCGAAGAGCATTATAATGTGGCTCGTGCATGCGTCAATATCTTACAACAATATAAGAACTTACAGGATATTATCAATATATTGGGCATGGATGAATTATCGGAAGACGATAAACTGGCGGTAAATCGTGCAAGAAAAATTCAAAAATTCTTCTCGCAGCCGTTCCATGTTGCAGAGCAATTTACTGGGCGCACAGGACGATATTGCAAGATTGCCAATACCATTGCGGGTTTTCGGGCGATACTCGACGGTAAATGCGATGATATTCCTGAGGCAGCTTTTACTTATGCAGGCGATATTGATGAAGTTATGGAAAGAGCTAAATCGGGCAATTATTAAAAAAAATTCATAAACAAGGTGTATGCAATCATGGATAATGATAGTAAACTATTGCATTTAAGTATACTTACTCCGAGCAATTCATTTTACGACAGTATGGTAAACAACATCATCGTAGCGGGTGAGAAATCACCGTTTCAGGTACTGTTTAATCATGCTCCAATAATATCTACAATTATGCCCGGAATTATCAGAGTTGTTGATAATAAAGGAGATACCATATATTTTTTCTCTGATAAGGGCGTTATTGAGGTTCTGAATAATCATGTAACAATAGCTGTAAATTATATCGAAAATATAGCCAATATGGATATAGCAAACTTAATGGCTAACATAACGAAATTAAGGCACATAGTAAAAACATCTCCCGACGAATTTGAGCGCCATAACGCCACCGCCAAACTCCAGTTGTTAGACCTGCAACTCAAGCTAATTTCAACCTTGAGATAGTGTGTATTTATTTCTGAAGAGCAAAAAATATGATGCTATTCGAGAGAATTAAGAGGCTTACAAGGTATGGCATAGTTGACATCCGTTAAATTTGCACTAATTTATATGGTTGTTCGAATAGCGTGAATAGGAAGTAAAAACTGGCATCTGCTATGTATATCTTTTTGGGATTGGGATAATTTGAAATTTTTAATGTACATAATTTCCAAGCGAATTGTTATTTTTGCTGGATGGATTTGTACAGTCTACAAAAAAATTACGATAAAATTAAACAAGGTGTTGCGGAAACGGCGATGGCATGTCTCCGCAACCCTGAGGACATAAAGGTACTTGTCGTCTCAAAGACGCATGGTGCCGATGTTGTTCTGCAAGCCATGAACGCTGGTATTCATCTTTTTGCGGAAAATTATGCGCAGGAATTTCGTGACAAATACAAGGATTTGTTGCCGCATTTGGATGATTTGGAGACAAAACCGGAATTTCATTTTATCGGACACCTGCAAACCAATAAAGTCAAGTATGTTGTGCCGCACGTTACGGCGATACACACTGTTGATTCGTCGGGTCTGGCGGCGGAAATTGAGCGGCAGGCAGCCCGATATGGCAAGCATATTGATATACTTTTGCAAATAAACACATCTAATCAAGCCTCCAAATCTGGAATTGAACCTGAAGAAACAAATGGTTTAGCCCAAGAAGTATTAAAAAATATTCATTTAAATCTCGTTGGACTGATGACCATCGGTACATTTTCTGATGACGAAAAGGTAATACGCACTGAATTTTCGATGCTTCGCAATTGCCTGAACGAGCTGAATCAATCGCTGGGATTGAATTTGTCGCAGCTGTCGATGGGCATGTCGCACGATTACAAAATTGCGATCGAAGAGCAAGCGACCATGCTGCGTATCGGTTCTGCCATTTTGGGGAGCAGGAGCTAATTATGACGCCGCACGTAAGAAAAGCTGTTGAGGCTGATTGCCCTCGATTGTTGGAATTGATTCAAGAACTTGCGACATACGAAAAGGCGACTGACGCTGTAACTGTCGATTTATCGCATTTTACGGAAAGTGGGTTTGGCGCACATCCCGTTTGGTGGGCGTTTGTGGTTGAAGTTGATGGCATAATTGTTGGCTTTGCTTTGTATTACATTCGTTACAGTACTTGGAAAGGTCAGCGTATGTATCTTGAAGATATAGTAATTACAGAATCTATGCGCAGAAATGGTTTGGGCAAAATGTTATTTGACAGGCTTATTGTTGAAGCTCGCGAATTGAATTTGAATGGCATAGTCTGGCAGGTTTTGGACTGGAATACTCCTGCTATTAATTTTTATAAAAAGTATAATGCTGCATTTGATGCGGAATGGATAAACTGTTGCTATGAAACAAAATAGCGCTACAGCATATTTATTCTAAAGCCAAGAACAATTTGTATTTTTTGTACAATTTCTACATGAATTTTATTTTACTGATATAAAAATATAGTTTTTAAAAATAGAAAATATTTAAAAATATATGCAGATAATAACTCAAAAGAAAGAAATGTCGGGGATTTCGGAAAAATTGCGTAATGAAGGCAAAACTATCGCATTTGTGCCAACGATGGGCGCTTTGCACGAAGGGCACACAAGCCTGTTCGACAAAGCCCACGAGATGGCGGATATAACCGTTGCGTCGATATTTGTCAATCCTGCGCAGTTTGCGCCGAATGAGGATTATAACAAGTATCCGCGCGACATTGAAAAAGATTCGGTTCTTGCTAACTTGCATAAAATAGATTATTTATTTATGCCTGATGCTCTCGAAATCTATCCGATCGGCTTTTCTACGGCGCTGCATCTGAAAAATATAACGGACAAATTTGAGGGCAAATTTCGTCCCGGCCATTTTGACGGCGTAGCATTAATTGTGGCGAAATTATTCAATATTGTACATCCGCATTATGCCGTTTTTGGGCAAAAAGATTTTCAGCAGACGTTGGTTATCAAGCAAATGTCAGATGATTTGGATTTCGATATAAAAATTATAATATCGCCAACTATCAGAAATTCAAAAGGCTTAGCCTTGAGTTCCCGCAATGCCTACCTTTCGGAAGATGAGCAGGTGAATGCGTCAATAATTTATCAGGCAATGGAGGAAGCAAAGGCAGCGGTGCTGGCAGGCGAGCGCGAGCGCAAGAAGATAAACACAATTTTGCATCACCGCCTGAGGACTGTGGCGGGCTTGCGGATAGATTATGCGAGTGCAGCGGCGGCGAATGATTTGTCGGAGCCGGATTTATTCTACCCAAACGAACTGGTGGTTATTGTCATTGCTGTTTTCATCGGCAAAACGCGCCTTATTGACAACACACTGGTAACAATTCCTGCTCATACATCCGGCAATTTTTAGAATGAGTGAACGTGCTGTCAGCAACAAATGGCGGGGTTTGAACGTAAGTATTATGCTAAATTTACTGGCATTGCACAACTCTAAGAGCCATAATTTATGAATAAAAATTCATAAATATTCTGAAATTGGATATATTAAAAACAAACTTAAAAACTATGAACAACTTAGTGAAAAAATTAGGTATTGTACGAGAAAACGGGGCACCTATCTCAAAGCAATATCTTCATCAATATATAGACTTGCGGCTTATATCATTAGGGCTTAGCGACATAGAAACCGATGGCAGCGGCTCTTTTTTGGATATAGCCAAAAACCTGCTCGAGACCTACCGCGAGCGGGAACGCATCATCAGGCCGGCTCTATGTCCATCAGACCGGCGCATTCAGGATTTTATCGATGACTATTTTCTCGGAGTGGAGAACTGCCCGCCGCTGCAGCTGCCGAACAGCACTTTTACACTGGATTTTCATGGACTTGCACGTGAGCTGTCCCTGCCTCCCGATGCCGATGAATATGCCTCTGAATACCTCAAATCGTACCGCATAAAGCAAGGCATACTGCATAATCCCAAGAATGACCGCCGCACCACAAAAGGTGTATTCCATGTGGCGGAAGGCGGCTTGCCTGTTCCGGACGATAAGAAGGCTGTGCCTAAGCATACGGCGGCATATTTGCTGCACAGAGCGCTTGCCGAATCGGGCGATATTTTGAATATCCCGTATACCGCCAGTCAGGATAAGCCGGCAAAGGCATGGATATCGCTGCTGTTGCGTCCGATAGTATGTCCGGAAGTATCGGGCATAACTCCTGAAAGGACTATGGAAATCCGCTTTTTTGCTCCAGCATCGCTTGTAAGCAATATGGATTTCGTGGAATCAATATTCGGCAATGCGGGCAATCCATACAGCATACAGAATGATGCGGCATTAGATATAGAGCATTGGACAGGGCATACGGGATGCGTTATTCTGGCACCGCAATTAACCGGTATCACCAAAAAAGAAGCAGGTCTGCCGCATGTATCGGAGGCAACCGAGAGGCAGAAGCGCGACGGCATGTGCTGGGAGAATGAAGATGAGTATTACAACGACGGCAGCGCATTTAAAATCACATTCAGGACAGATGACGGCATTATAGTAACAGTCATAGCGGACAACTACTTCGGATATTCCAAAAAAGAGGTGAAAACCCAGATAAATTTTGCCGCAAACCTGTTCGGCAACTGCGAAGAAGAACATGCCGGCGGTGCGATGGTATTCCCTACATATAATCAGGGCGACCAGCATATAAACAAGCCGCACCATATAGTTAATACATTCGATGAGATGTCCCGCTGCTTTGCCGACATAATGGATATTATGCCCGAAGGCTATGCTATTGACAGGAACTATAAGAATATATTCTATGTACCGGAGAATACGGCATTCCACCTTGCCACGCAAAAAGTGTCATGGCAAAGCGGCGGCGAAGAGCGGTCTATAAAGCTATTGCCAGATAATTATTATATACTGCCCAATGGCTCTAAATTCTCCATGGATAAGGTGCCGGGCAGCAAGAACTACCGTTTGATTGAAACTGTTGCTGAAGGTACATTATTTCATAAGCCGTGCACTGTTTCTGGCGGCGGTAAGTCGGAAATATCCAAGTCAATATCTGATGCCATTTTCACAGGCTCGTTCTTTATCAAGGACTATCACAGGGACATGGAATATACCCGCAACATAATAGAGCATGATTATGGCAAAAGATATAGAGACGATACAAAAAATGCCGAGAACAGCCGCCCGTTCTTAAGTCCGCGCCGCTCGAACGGCTCTGTAATCAAGCTGCTGACGCCATCGCCCGATTTTACCGACGAGTACAATGCATGGCTTGACAGCATTCCGCAGTATATCAAGGGCATTGCCTTTATCGTAAAGCGGTACTATCGCGAGGAATGGGGAGATAACTGGCATGAGCATTTTACTGTTGATATATTGAACGGGCAGCTTGGCAACGAGCTGAAGTATGATGGGCGCAAACTTGCCTCCCGCTATTTGCGTGTAGGCTTTGACGAGCAGGGCGCATGGCGCACTTTCAAATTGCGGCAGGATTTTGTCCACGCTGCAAAGCTGCAAATGGAGGACGATATAACCGCCTCTATTGTTGTGCCGGCACGTGCATTGGAGAAGCTCAATCCGCTTGCCGAAAGCTATCCGAGCGTGAAGATTATAACCAATTGCGAGTACCGTTTCTTCCAGCGTCCCGATGAAGCCATACATAGAGGTTATGATAAAAAGGCAGAAGCCGATTTGGCGTCGCCGAATACCTTTGTCTCGAACTATGAGCCGTTGACTAAGGAAGATGCCCAGAATATGCTTGATGAGACTGTTGCCTTTGAGAGCTTCACCGAGCCCATGCGCAATGTTATCAGGGAAATGGCGTCGGGCAATGGCAGCGATAAGTACTTCATTTCATCTGCCAATCCCCGCATCGTCAATGGCAAGCCTTCGGCAAATGTCCGGTATTTGCAAACGCGCAATGATTTGATAGCTCCAATAGAGAATTATGTAGCTGAAGTGGGTATGAGGCTTTCCAGAAAGATACCGACAAATGAGCCGCTGTTTACACCTGTCAATTTGATATTGCCGGGAAGGCGCAATAATCCTCGTGAAAAAGGCATACGACCTCTTGCAGTATATAACCCTGTGCATTATCAGGAGTTGCCTGAACTGTTCATGGATTTTATCTGCAGCCTGACAGGCAAGTCTCCATCTACAACAGGTGCAGGTTCCGAAGGTGCATTGACCAAAATACCATTCAATGCCCTGTCGCCGATTATAGACCTGAATAATGCACTGGTATCATACATATTAACAGGCTATCCTGGATTTACAACTCCCGCAGGATATATAGGCTCCAAGTTCAGGGTAGACCATGATTTGAGCTTGCTGATACCCGAATTGTGGGCAAGATTATATCCAGCCGAGCGCAATCCGCAGAATATGATAGCCGATGGGTATTTAGAAAAAATAAACGACTTCGAGCATGGCGGGCAGCAGGTGAAAGCGAGCATACTCGGCTATAGAATCACATCTAAATTTGTGAACATGTACTTTGGGCGCATATTTGAGAATCCAAATGTAGTATTGACCGAGGAAATGCTTAAGCCCGAACTGCAGGATATGTCTGAATTTGTCGATGGCATTAATAACATAGTAGAAGCTCAAAATAAAATTGCGATGGCATATTTTAACGACGGCAGTGTGGAGCAGGCGCTGCTGCCTTTGAAGGCACTGCTGCATATCATGGCTCACGGACATTATGAAGGTATGACTTTGGAATCGCCCGAGCTGCGCAATATGTTTACTTATGATTATCTAATAAATAGCGATGCATACGCCAACCGCCTCATGCTGAAGCAGCAGCAGGACATAAAGCTCTGGGAAATGCACGCGCGCAATCTAACCAAGAAGCTGAACAATGCCACGGCGTTTGAGAAGGAGATTCGCAGCGAACTGACCACCAAAATCAATTATGCAAGGGAGATGCTGGAGAGTATATGCTCATATCCATATCTCAAAAATCTGCAAGGTCAGCTTGGTCGCGACGCAATAAAGAAAAATTAGCGATATATGTTTTTTTGAGGAGCATATAAGTCAATCGCTTTATAAATCATAACTTTATACATAACAATTATCAAGATACGTTAATTAATCCTGTGGATTAATGCTTACTCATAGCCTACTCCGTCAGGGAAGGGGAATGTATAACATCATGTAAATATTGACGGTTACATAATTCCCCTCTTGTAGAGGGGTGCTGCGCAGCAGCGGGGTGTTTTTTGTATTACTCATTAAACTGAAAGTTGACAACTGTTGGGTATTAGAAGCTCATTTCTATTGTTTTCTTTATTTTCCATAAGAAATCAATTACGTCGGAACGGCGCTCGATATCGCATTTTAAAGTTAATTTATTTTTAATTTGTAAGAGCTGCATGCCTTCAAAAGCCTGCGCACACTCCAGAACAACAGGGAATATTTTATCGTAATATTCCTTGTTTTCCTGAGGCGGAAATTCCAGCGACATGCCGTCTTCTTTCACTGTAACCCGCACAAATCCTGTGTTTAGCGCCGCTATGCGCAATCTGACAATAAACAGCAACTCGCGCGCTTCTTCAGGCATTTTGCCATATTTGTCTTCTAATTCAGTAATTATGAATTTTAATTCATTATTCGTCGTAATTTCAAATAATGCCTTATAATAGCTGAACCGCTCTGTATCATCTTCAACATAGTTTGGTGGAAAATACGCATCGGTGTCCGTCTCTATCATAATATCGTCATTATTAAAATCGGGCAGATCCGGCTCGTCATCATTCTTGCGGAAAATATCGGCAAACTCGTTCTTCTTCAGCTCCATAACTGCTTCTGCCAGCACTTTTTGATATAAATCAAAACCAATTTCGGATATAAATCCGCTCTGTTCAGCGCCCAGCAGCGCACCGGCACCGCGTATCTCCATATCGCGCATGGCAAGCTGCAAACCGCTGCCCAAATCCGTAAATTCCTCAATTGCAAGCAAGCGCTTCAATGCCTTTGCAGGCAGATGCGAGGCATTGGGTACAAGCAGGTAACAATATGCCTGAATATTGCTGCGCCCAACGCGTCCACGCAACTGATACAGCTCGGCAAGCCCGAAATTCTGCGCATTATTGATAATGATGGTATTTGCATTCGGGATGTCAATGCCGGACTCGATTATCTTCGTTGCAAGCAGGACGTCGAATTTCCTGTTAATAAACTTGTCCATTATATCTTCGATAAAATTCGCAGGCATTTGCCCGTGAACCTCTGCAAAGCGTATGGCTGGCATCTCCATTTGCAAGTCCCGGGCGATTTTATCCAATCCATGAATCTTATCGTTTACGAGGAAAACCTGTCCTCCGCGCCGAATTTCCTCCAATATCCTCTCGCATACGAAGCTGTCCTGCCATTCATTTATTTCTGTGATAACAGGCAGCCGGTTGCGTGGCGGCGTCTCAATCTGACTCAAGTCCCGGGCGCCCATAAGCGAAAAATTCAGCGTGCGGGGTATCGGCGTTGCAGTCAGTGTCAGCGTATCAACATTGTTTTTTATCTGCCGCAGCTTTTCTTTTGCACCGACGCCGAATCTATGCTCTTCATCAACAACTAACAGCCCTAAGTCTTTAAAATCAATATCCTTACTTAATATTCTGTGCGTGCCGATAAGTATGTCTATCTTGCCTTCTTTTAATTTTTCTAATATTTGCTTTTGATCGTTACGGCTGCGAAAGCGGGACAAAACATCAACCTTGACTGGATAGCGCCCGATACGCTCCGAAAATGAGAAATAATGCTGCTGGGCAAGGATAGTTGTTGGCACAAGCACAGCGGTCTGCTTGCCAGCGGTGGCAGCCTTGAATGCGGCACGGATTGCAATCTCCGTCTTGCCAAAGCCGACATCGCCGCAAACCAGCCTGTCCATGTGCATATCAGCCTCCATATCCCGCTTAACCTCCTGCGTGGTCTTGGCTTGGTCAATAGTATCCTCATATATGAACGCCGCCTCAAACTCTTTCTGCCACGAGCCGTCAGGCGGAAAGGCAAACCCTTTCTGCATTTGCCGCTGGGCATATAAGGCAATAAGTTCGCGTGCAATATCCTTGAGCTTGCGCTTGGTTCTGTCTTTTTTGCGCAGCCATTCGGTAGAACCGAGCTTCGACAGGCGCGGCACAGTGCCATCGGCTGCAGAGAATTTTTGCACCTTATGTATGTAATTTAAATGGACATAGAGCACATCGTCGTCGGCAAATACCATGCGCAGGCAATCCTGTTTGCTGCCGGCAATTTCAATGGATTGGAAGCCGTCGAATTTGCCGATACCCTTGTCTTCATGCACTATGTAGTCGCCTGTATGCAGCTGCTTAAGCTCTTTTAATGTAATGCCCTTAGCTGTTTTTGACTTGTCAGATTTAATATTTCTATGGCGGGCAAATATTTCATTCTCAACAAAATATGCCAACTGATACTCCGGCAGCACAAAGCCAGTGCTGAGCGAGCTTGCAAGCCAATGCACCTCATTTATATCGAACCTAATCTCCTTCAAATCGAATTGCTCCATATCGAACATTGATGAATTTTTATTCATAATTCCATCATCAACATCCAATGTGTTTTCGACTAAATCCTTTAATCTATTAAGATGTATCTCGCCATCCGCCGCTATATATGTGCCAATATTCAGCTTTATATTCTTATCAAGTTCCATTGCAAATCTCTGCACAGAGGCGTGCATGCTTGGCTGCGGCGTGCATGAAAGCTCAATGTCAGCATTGCCTAACGAGTTGATATTGATGCACTTAAAGTTTGAAACAGGTCGAAGAGATTCCTGCGAAAAGTCGATAGATTGCGGCTCATCAATAATAAAAACCGTATCCTGCGTGATATAGTTAAACACCGTCGAAGATGCAATTTCCTCGCTCACGAACATCGAATTTATAAAATCAATGCTATCAAGCTCCTCAAGGCTGCGCTGGGTTAAACTGTCGAAAAAGCGGATAGAATCAATGCTGTCGTCCCAAAATTCAATGCGTACAGGCAGCTGCATACTGGGAGCAAAAATGTCCACAATTCCGCCGCGAACGGCATATTCGCCCTGACGCGAGACATACTGTTCCTTCTGAAATCCATTCAATGACAATTGCGTTGCAAGTTCTTGAATATCAACAACTTGACTCTTGCCAAGCGTACAGGCATGCTGATGAACAATATCGGGATTGGGGATTTGCATTTGCAGGATTTCAGGCGTGCAAACCGCCACAGCGCTTGCTTCATTCTGAAATTTTGCCACGCGGTCGATAAGCTCGGCTATATGCGGGTCGTTGCTAATTTTAACGCTGCTTTGCTTTTTGCCGGGTTCAAAGTACCACGTGTTATGCTGCGGCATAAGCAACTGCATGTCATCAAACAGGTTAGCTGCATTTTCACTGTTCGGAGCAAGAACCAGAAACTTATATTGTGTCCTTTGTGCTATTGCTGAGATATATAATGACTTGGCAGCTCCATACAGCATTTTTACATTGCAATTATGATTTTTTTTTAATAATTCTACACTTCTATTAACGAACGGGAGATTTTCAAAAGTCTTAAGCAGGTGTGCATGATTCATATATGCAAATTTAAGAAATATTGTGCGTTAAATCATTAAATCCATAGCGCCAACAGTTTCGTCTGCGCCAGTATAAAGTATTGTTTATTTTTAAATGATTCCATACAAACAAAAAAAGCGATTTCCTGCATAGGGAAACCGCTTTGCTATCACTTTATTTCCTTATTCTTTGGGCTTGTTAGCTGCTTCTTTTATTTTTTCATACAACTCTATTTCATTTCCGGCAGCAAAACCGTTATGCTCGTAAACAACATTTTTATTGCCATCCAACAATATTGTATGCGGCGGATTATTTATGCCCATTGCACGCTTGAAATCGCTATTTTCATCTAAATAAACCTCATAATTCCATTCCCTTGCTTTCACAAATGGAGCTACACGCTTGCTATTGCGGGTATCATCAATCGAAATCGCTATTAGTTTCACGCCTGTTTCAGCTTGCCAATCATCATAAATCTCGCTTATCGTATTGAGTTCATCTAAACATGGCTTGCACCAAGTAGCCCAAAAACTTATCACTATTGGCTTGCCGTTGTTATCGAAATCCGCTGTATTTACCGCTTTTCCAGCAATGTCTTTAATTTTTACGTTGGGAATAGTTTTTGCTTCCTGCTGAGCAAAAATTGCGTTTGTGAATAAAAGTACAGATATTAGCAGAAAAATCTTTTTCATGTGAAAAATCCTTATTATTTTTGTGTTACATTGATTTTCAAACATAATAAATTTACGTGTAATAAACACAATAATTAATTCATACGAAGGAGTTTTTTATGAAAAAAATACTTATTCTCATAATAGCATTATCTTTAACAGCTTTTAATTTTGTCCGCGCAGAAGAAGATATGTTAGAATCAACTTCCCTGAAAATAGAAGGGCTTGACGCTCATAAGGCAGGAGATTATATATTTTATGCCGAAGATGAGCTTAAAGCTAAGTTTATTATAACCAACAAGTTGTTTTCCAGCACCGCGATTCGGATTGTTATATCCAATCAATATATGACTAATGGGCATATTGCAAGCTGTTGCATAGGTTCGTGTGCAAATATGAACAGTACGAACAGTGAACTCGTTTTGGATTATGAGCTTGCGCCGGGTGCTTCCACTACTTACGGTACGTCTTACATTTCAATGGTAAGCAGCATGATAGAAGGCAAGGACACTCTGTTGGTATCAATTTATAAGCTGGTTGATAATGAGATTGACGAGACTGATTTTGTACGGTTTACAGCAACTTGGGATTTTAATAATGGTTCTATCAAGCTATCTGATCTGCCGAATGCCAGAGTTTCTCCGAATCCTTCTATCAGTTTTATGAATATTTATTCAGAAATTGAAAATTGTGAAGCTGTCGAAATTTATGATTTATCAGGCAAATTAGTTTTATCGCAAAATATAAATACTTCGAACAATATTTCAGTAAACACAGCTGATTTAATTTCAGGTTATTATTTCGGCTATTTAGTCAAAGCAGGCGAAAAAGCCTCATCATTTCAGTTCATAAAACAATAATTTGGGCTTTTGCTGAAGGCTGAAAAATTAGGATTGCAAATTAAGCTATACAAAGTTAAAAATAAAATATTTTTAAACAGTTAATGGTAAATAATTTGCAGGGGTATGCCTTCCCAAAAAATCCATAAACAATGTGCCATAATCTTAACTGATTTAAAATCAATTGCTTAAATATGAAGCTTGCTGTTATTATATTTACTTGTGCATGTTTTATCGCCTGCAACTCTTCCAATGACAATAAACCAATACAAACTCAAACAAAAGCGAAGGTTAGCGAAAAGAAAGAACAGCCATTTTCACTCAATTACCCTGAAATTAAATATAATCTTGTTTCAATAACGGATGTTGAAACACGTACTCAACTTATAAATAAATATAAGGATACGCCGCTGAATGCTGCCTACCTCAAGACATTGCGAACTTTAAATCGCAAGGAATTGCAGTTCTTTCGAGTCGGTCAGTCAGTCATCGTTCCCGATTCTGTGATTAATGACATACGGGCATATTCGATATTTCCCGATGAATACAAAGGGGCGCAGGATATTCCCAAAGTTATCATTATTTGCAATGCCATGCAGGCATACGCATGTTATGAATATGGCAAGCTGGTGAGGTTTGCCGCTGCCAATACCGGCAAAGAACGCACTCCTACTTTTCCGGGCAGATATGCTTTAGCATGGAAGCAGCGTTTGCGTTTATCCTCTCTTGATAGCAACTGGGTTATGCCGTACACCTTCAATTTTCATCAATATGCGGGTAATGCCATGCATCAATTCGCTATGCCGGGGCGTCCTGTTTCGCACTCCTGTGTGAGGCAATTTGATGATGATGCCCAGTGGATTTTTAGTTGGGGTGAAAAAGCCCGATTAAATGAAAAGAATGAATATGTATTTATGTCTGGAACTCCTTTGATTATATTGAATATGTTTGATTATACCCGAAAAACGGGCGGTCCATGGCTCGACTTGGCATCGAATAAATCATATTATGTTGAACTGCCCGATAAGCCTATGGAGGTTGAGGAGGCACTCATACCTTTCGAGCAAATTCCCAAGTCTTCGCGCGGGGTTTTGCCAAACAGGAAGCGGTATGTTATGGCACAGCAGGTTTTGCGGGATCGAGGTATTATCCGCGAAGGCGTTACATTGATAGAGACATTTGATTTCAACGAGCAGCGCAGGAAAAAGGCAGCCCAGGAAGCCAAAGAAAAAGCCGAACATGACAAAAAAAATCATCCAAGCGAACAAAGCCAGCCTGATAGCAGTTCCAACCCCAATAGCTAATGATGAATATTGTTGACAATAGTTCTATGTTTTCTTCAATTTTATGCTTTGAGCAAGGCGGCGGCATCGACTTTTCGAGCTTTGTTTTCAAGCAGAACTGTTGCACAGGAGTTTAATGTTGAGCCAGTTGTAAGTACATCATCTATCAGCAAGATACTCGAATTTACAACACTGCATTCCGGATTAATTTTGAAAACATCTTTGATATTATTTGAACGCTCAACAGCGGAAAATCTGGTTTGACTTGTGGTGTATTTGGTTCGCTTTATTAAATTATTTTTAACTTTAATTCCCAAAATTTCACCTACGCCCTCCGCTATGGATTCCGCCTGATTATACCCTCGCTCCCGCCTGCGCGCTGGATGTATCGGCACAGGAAGTATAAAATCATAATCGTTCAGTCCATAATCCCTCAAAAGTTTGCCGAGCAATATTCCAAACTCTTTTCCGATTTTTGTAAACCCATGATATTTCAATTGATAAACAAGATTTATGAATATAAATTCATTGTCTGCTGCAAAAAGAGCAGCTGCATTAGAAATGGCAATTTCGTCGTTTTCAAAAAAAGTGATGAGCTGATTTATTATTTTATCAGGCGGCGGAGCCAGAGGAAATGAGCTTAAGCATCCGTCGCAACAATAGCTTAGCGCAATATTTTTCTCAGCGTTTATAATTTTATTTCTGCAAGAAAAACATACATTTGGAAAAATAAAATCGAAAATCAATTTAGGAATTTTCATGCTTTAAAGCCAGAGCTTCTAATGTAAGTGCATTATTTTTAAAGAAATAAATTATAAGCAAAAGTATAAGCAATCCAAAATTTTCAACCAGTTTTTGCCAGCCAACGGTTTGTTCGGCAACATCAGAATAGCAGCCGCAATGGATATCCAATCCCCGCGCCCAAGCCGTAGCAACAGCAATATTGAAAATAATCAGCATGGCGGCAATGAGCAGCGCATTGGTTTTGAGGCGAACGCCAAGCAGCAAAAGCAAGCCGGAAATGAGCTCAATCCACGGCAAAATAATCGCAGCGAGATTAGTCAGCTGGTACGGAAGCATGCCATAATTATTTATATCTTTCGCAAATTGAGCGGGTTCCGCAATTTTGCTCATTCCAAAAACAATAAATACTAATGCCACGATTATTCTCGCAGAAAGTTGCAAGTATTTATTTTCAAGAATCTTACTTATATCTATCATATTTATATGCCTCAAAATAATTATGATTTGCAAAAATACATATTTTTGCTGAGTAAAACAACAAGCAAACAGTAACATTTATTAAAAAATATTCATAAATCTATGCGTATGTTTTCCTGTACCAGTCTATTGTTGCAAGCATATTTTGCTCGAATGGAGAAGGATGGAACTTGAATAAACTTTCGATTTTTGTTGTGTCAACCGCATAGCGGCGATCGTGCCCCAATCTGTCTTCGACATGCTGAATAAGCGAATGCGGCTTGTCCAATGCGTCAAGAATAAAGCGGACAATGTCAATATTTTTTATTTCGCAGTTACCGCCAATATTAAAAACAGTGCCTCGCATCCCGCTATCTATCAGCTGTAGAATAGCGTTACAATGATCTTCGACAAATATCCAATCGCGTATATTTTTGCCGTCGCCATAAATGGGGATCGGCTTGTTTTTTATCGCATTCAATATGATAACCGGAATAAGTTTTTCAGGATATTGATTGGGTCCAAAATTATTTGAGCAACGGGAAATCAGCGTCGGAAAGCCGTAAGTGTCGTGATATGTCTGGACAAGCATGTCTGCACTGGCTTTTGAAGCGGCATAAGGGCTATGCGGCGATAGCGGGGTTTCTTCTCTAAATTTTAAATTAGGTTGATCTTCTGGAAGCGAACCGTAAACCTCGTCAGTCGATATTTGAAAAAAAAGCTTATTTTTATATCCAACCTTATCCCAATGATTTTTCGCAACATACAGTAAGTTTGCAGTGCCAACGATATTCGTTTGGATAAAATCTTCAGGATTGGCAATAGATTTGTCTACGTGCGATTCGGCAGCGAAATTAACTATTATTGAAGGATTATGCGTTTCAAGAATATTATTTACAAGTTTAGTGTCTGCTATATCGCCTTGAATAAAATAATAATTATCAGAAATTACGCCAGATAAATTATTTAGATTGCCCGCATAAGTCAGTTTATCCAAATTAATAATTTTGCAATTGCGGTATTTTTTTTGCATGCAGCTAATGAAATTGCTGCCAATAAAGCCTGCGCCACCTGTAATTAGTATGGAAATCATATAAAATTATGAAAAAGAAATGCAATTTAGCAAAAAAAGATGTAATTTGCATGGATAAGAAACAGCCAATAATTTTAGTTTTAACAATTTTGTCATTTTGAAAGCATTAAAAATTATACATAATATAACAGATAAGCGACTGAAATAGAATAAACTTAAATGATCAAAACAACAAAATTTGAAAAGCATTAATGCTTATTGGCAAATTCCAAAAATCATAGTATTGAAGTTATAGATGAATAATTTTGAGACAGAAAAATTAAAAGATATGATACTTGCACCATATATGCAAGTTGCGACTGCGCTGATAGGCAAGTCGAGAAAAATTGGTGGCAATCAATTCCGCCACACATGGGCAGCGGTTGGAATTTTAATTGACCATAAAGTCATTGATTCGGTGATATTAAAAGCTGCTATGCTGCATGATTTAAAGGAAGATGCGCCGGAAGCATATAACCCGGAATATATTCGCAGTATTGATGCCGATGGCTTTAGAGTTGTTGAATTGGTTGACGAACTGTCCGTTAATTTGGAATTTGAAACAAAGGATGAATATCTGTATCGCGTTATGGTAAATGGCACTCCGGAGGCGAAAATCATCAAACTTGCAGACAGGATAAGCAATTTGACAGATATTCAGCTTGGAACTTTTAATATCGAAAAGGTCTACAAAACGCTTGAAGAAACCAGAAAATTTATTCTGCCTTACGCAGCGAATATAAATATCAATATGTTCAATGAAATCAAAGACTTAATCGATACGAGAACCAAATACGTGCATAGAACGATTGAGCTTATTGTTGAAAAAGTTATTGATAATTTGGTTGATCACATGCAAAAATTGCGAATGGAAGCCAATGAAAAAATATCCAATTTGTCGAGCCTTTCCATGAGCGATATTCAAAAAATTCTTTCATCATCTCACGAAGAAAGAAAAATTATCCAAGAGCATCTATGTGGCGAAATAGTTGAATTTAACACGATAGTAGACAGTGTTGTTGATAATATTATTTATAATTTAAAAACAGATTTAATATCAAAGCGAATCAATCCATATTACTAATTTCATACATATTTATTAAAAAAAAATCATAATTTGGAAGAAGATGATGAAAGATTTAGGAGAATTTGTACTTGAAAAAAAATATATAGTAGCGGCTCATCGTGGCGCTTCGGGTGTGGCGCCCGAAAATACGTATCCTGCTTTTATTGAAGCAATTGCTTCGGGTGCGGATATGATTGAAATTGACATACAATTTTCAAAAGATGGCAAAATTGTCGTTTATCACGATGCGGCGATTGTTCATACACAGGACAAAATTTCTGATTTGAATTTTGAGGAAATTAAGCGCTATGACATTGGGAGCTGGTTTGATAAAAAATTCTCAAATGAAAGGATAATTTTGCTTTCCGATGTTATTGATTTTATTAGAGATAAAGTATATTTGAGTATTGAAGTCAAACCTGAATTTTCGGAAAATACAGTGCCGAACTTGCTCCGACTTCTTGACATATTAGACAAATATAATTTTAAAAACAATTCAATAATTACATCCTTCGATATCAATAACCTTATTTTTCTTAAATCAAAAGATAGTGAAATCTATACTGCAGCAATACATTTGGATAATGCAGTTTATTTGCCAAGTCATTATAAAACAACAGCTTGCTCAAATGCTTTTATTTGCTCTATAGATGAATTAGATGAAAAAAAAATCATAAATGCTCAAAAAAACGATATTGTTATTGGAGTATATGGCGTAGATGACGAGGCGACATTGGCCAAGGCTTTACAACATGATGTAAAAGTGATAGGCACTGATTTTCCAAGAAAGATTGTAAAATACATTTCAAATCTCGTAAAATAGAAGCTATAGATAAAAAAATATTTAAAAAAACACGGCTCGCATAACAACAACATATAATGGCAAAAGACTGAAAGCTGAATTTAAGTTTATCTTCATATATTTATGATTTTTTTTTAATAAATACACAGAAAATCAGAATATAATCTTTATAAGTTTATACAATAAAATATATTACAGCACATGGCAACAATAGTAATATTTGATAATTTCGACACGCCGAAAGCAGGCACATATGCAGAAATTGCAACAAAATATCTGTTGCAACACAACAGCAAATGTTATGTTAAAAAATCATCTTTCAATAAATTTTCTGAAAAAATCCACCACCCCAACCTACACCTGCTGGAGGATAATTCCATAGCTCAAAATGCCGATTTTGTCATCACATTTGGCGGCGATGGAACGATGCTTGCCGCCGTTAAAAGTTATATTGACAAAAATATTCCAATTATGGGGTTCAACGTTGGAAAGCTCGGATTTTTAGCGGAATTTTCTGTTGAAAATTTGCTTGCCGACATTGATAAATTAATGAATGCCGAGTACAAAATTCAGGAGAGAAATATGCTGCAAACGCAGTATAGCAGCCATATTATAACGGCATTAAATGATTTTGTTATTGAGAAAACTGGCGCTACGAAGATGATAACTTTGAAGGTATTTTCCAACGAGCATTATATTGGCGATTACCGCGCCGATGGGCTGATTATCTCCACGCCGACGGGTTCGACGGCTTACTCTTTGTCAAGCGGAGGTCCTATTTTGCACCCGAATACAAGTGTGTTTTGCATTACGCCAATTTGTCCTCATTCTTTGACTTTGCGCCCGCTCGTTCTATCAAACGAAAAAGATATAACATTAAAAATTTTTTCACCATCGGGCAAGGCGATTATGAGTGCTGACGGGCATTCACACCAAATTATAAACTCTGGCGAAACGATTATTTTTAGTCTTTCTAACCGCAAAGCCAAAATACTAACCCCAGATAACAGCAATTTTTATTCATTAATGAGAAAAAAATTATTTTGGGCTGAATATGCTTTTGAGGATAACGCCGAATAATATAATTCAGCATTGCAAAGTATACTAATGTCATTCTAATCAGTGCGAAGAATCTGTACCACCCAGCAATCCTATGTATCGCATGGCAGATATAGTATATTAAAAAAAATTCATAAAAACTATAATGATAATACGAATGAATACAATACTTAATCGAATAAAAGAGAAGCTGGAAAACAGCATTGACGAAAAAACGCAAAGCACATCGCAGCATTTCTTTAAGGAAAAAATCAAATCATACGGCGTGAAAGTGCCTGCTGTCAATAAAATCAGCAAAACATATTTCGATGAAATAAAAGGCGAATCTAAAGAAGAAATTTTTAATTTATGCGAGGAGCTTTGGCGTTCGGGATATTTGGAAGAATCGTTTATCGCCTGTAACTGGTCGTATTATATACACAAACAATATGAGCCAGACGACTTTGAGATATTCGAGCGCTGGGTGCAAAATCATGTGAATAATTGGGCTTCGTGCGATATTTTGTGCAATCATACTGTCGGCGAATTTATTGGAATGTACCCGAATTATATATCGCAATTAAAGAAATGGGCAACGTCAAATAACCGCTGGGTTCGCCGTGCTGCAGCTGTTTCGCTCATTATTCCTGCTCGCAAGGGCTTGTTTTTAGATGATATTTTCGAGATAGCTGCTATTTTGCTGGAAGACAAAGACGATTTGGTTCAGAAAGGTTATGGCTGGCTACTCAAAGCGGCAAGTCAAGCTCATCAAAAAGAGGTATTTGATTTTGTTATCAAGCACAAAGCGACTATGCCTCGAACCGCACTTCGCTATGCAATCGAAAAAATGCCGCCAGAAATGAAAGCAGAAGCCATGAAAAAATAGAATTATGAAAATATTTTCATAATAAAAATTAGATCATTGTTGATTGTAATTGAGAAGTTTTTTGCAGCAGAACAGTGAAAGGTATTTATGTATGTTCACTATTCTGTCGCTATTGGTCAGAATTCTATACTAATCTCGTCTTTGCTATAGCTATAACAACAGAAAACCTGAAGATAGTAATGCTTTATCATCAATCAATTAAAAAAAATGGGATACCGAAGTAGCCCATTGGAGTATTTAGATGATTTAATCTTTGTAGAATAAATGCAATATTGTATATATGATTTTTTATTTTGGTATTTTAAATTATTATGCAGGGCGTAAACTTAATCCTATCCTAAAAATGCGAGCAATGCGCCTGCAGCAACGGCACTGCCTATAACACCCGCAACATTAGGTCCCATAGCGTGCATGAGCAGATAATTGTTAGGATTGTATCTTAAGCCGACGTCATGCGAAACACGCGCTGCCATTGGTACTGCTGATACTCCTGCCGAGCCAATGAGAGGATTAACCTTGCCACCTGTGATATAGTACATGATTTTGCCTAAAAATGCACCGCCAAACGTGGAAAATGAAAAGGCTATTACTCCAAGTATTATTATCTTGATAGTCTCAAATGTCAAAAACACATCAGCACTCATCTTCATACCAACAGATATGCCAAGGAACAGCGTAACTATGTTTATAAGCTCATTTTGCGCCATTTTTGATAATCTGTCGACAACACCGCTTTCCTTAAGGAGGTTGCCGCCCATAAGCATTGCCACAAGGGGTGCGGCGGGTGGAACAATCATAACCGCAAGGAAAGTAACCAGCAATGGGAATGCTACTTTTACCCACTTGGAAACCGCGAGAGGAGGCGACATAACGGTCTTGCGCTCTTTGTCATTGGTTACAAGTTTCATTATTGGCGGCTGGATAAGCGGTATAAGCGCCATGTATGAATATGCCGCAACTGCAATGGCGCCAAGCAGATGAGGTGCCAGTTTATTTGTTAAAAATATCGCGGTAGGTCCATCGGCGCCACCTATAATGCCAATTGATGCTGCTTCCGGCAGTGTAAAACCAAACGCAAATGCCAGCAAAAAGGCTGTATAAACCCCAAGTTGCGCAGATGCACCGAGCAAAAAAGTTTTTGGATTGGCTAAAAGCGGTCCAAAATCGGTCATAGCTCCTATTCCGAGGAAGATAAGCGGTGGAAATAGCTCCAGTTTCAAGCCATAGGATACATAATAGAACATACCACCAATGGTATCTGCTGTTGCAGGGTTTAACAGACCGCTCATCGGCAGGTTGGCAAGGAAGCAACCAAAAGCAATCGGTATAAGCAACAAAGGCTCAAAGCCCTTGACAATAGCCAAATAGAGCAAGACAACAGATATTAATATCATGATAATATTACCCCAATTGAGGTATTGAAATGCCATAGAGTTCATCAACTCTGTGATAGCTTCTAACATTATAAAGTTCCCATTTTTATATTATGACATATATATATGTTACAAAAATACATTTTTATCCTATAACCAACAAATTTATACTCGATATTTATCAACATTTTATTTATTGCTGCCAGATAAATCAATAAATTCCTTATTTAACAAAAAAAGGACGAGCAAAACTCGTCCCAATACAAATTAAGAATATATTTATGAAAAAATATTCATAAAACAGCAGAGTCTAATAATTTTCTGCCATTAATTGAAAATGCGCTTTAGGATGCAAACAGGCAGGGCATTTTTCTGGGGCTTTGTCGCCTTCGTGAACATAACCACAATTGCGGCAATACCATTTTTCCGCCTTATCGCTAACAAATACGTGCTCTTTTTCAATATTTTCAAGCAATTTCAAATAGCGTTTTTCATGCTGATATTCTACTTTTGATATCATGTTAAATGCGGCAGCAACGTCATTAAAGCCTTCCTCTTTCGCTGTTTTCGCAAAATCAGCATAAAGAATATCCCATTCTTCTCGCTCGCCGTCGGCAGCTGCTTTCAAATTTTCCGGTGTTGTGCCAACAATTCCAGCTGGATAAGTAGCTGTGATTTCAACCATTCCGCCTTCCAAAAATTTAAAGAAACGCTTTGCATGCTCTTTTTCCTGTGCCGCTGTTTCTTCAAAAATGCCTGCAATCTGTTCGTAGCCCTCGTTCCGTGCAATTTTTGCAAACATTTCATAGCGATTTCTTGCCTGCGATTCGCCAGCAAAAGCTTTCAATAAATTTTTTTCTGTTTTTGTTCCTGCTAATTTAGCCATATATTTTTTCTCCTTGTGTAAAAATACTTTATTTACTAATTTTCTACAAGCTATATAAACGGATAAAAAGCAAATATATTATGCTATATCAAGCATTCGTAGGATTTATTGGCAAAATTATCCAAGTAAATTGGATGGCAAATTCGATCCCGCAAAAAAATATTTTGTTTATAAGCATTAATTATCTTATTTTTGTAGCCTGTACTTTTAAAGCAAATAACGTAAATTACAATAGGGAAGAGAAGAAAAATGTATACTTTTTTGATGGTTTTATTAATTATTATCGCAATATTGATAATACTTGTTGTGCTGATTCAGCCGGGCAAAGGCGATATGATGACAGGAATGGGCACTATTGGCGGCTCAATAACATCAATGTTTGGCACGCGGAAAGCAATGGATTTATTAACTAAAACTACAATTGGATTGGCAATTGCGATGATGTTGCTTGTTATTGTTACAAATAAATTTTTTGTTGGGCAAACGGCGATGGAAATCGTAAAACCTGTTACAGAAGGCATTGCCATTCCTGAGCAGAAACCTATGCCCGCTCCGGTGCAGCCTGCTCCTGCTCCATCGCAAGAACAACAGCCTGCAAACTAAATTTTAACTATATATATACAGATAATTCCATCTTTTAAGATGGAATTTTTTTTATATATAAGCTGTTTTGCCAAAAATAAGTTTTAAAAGAAATCACTACCTGCAAATGATAAAAAAATGTTATATTGAAATTTAGACAATTACTACTACAAGAAAAAACAATGGAAATGGAGATACAGGAAATCGAAGAGCAATAGCGGCAGAATAGTGAACACACCAAATACCTTTCACTGTTCTGCTGCAAAACAACTTTCAATTACAGCCAATAACGATATAGATTATTAAAAAATATTCATAAATGGAGGCATATTATGCTTTACAAATTTAAAAAAACAAATTTTTTCACACTATTTTATTTAAAAATGGAGGTCTTATGAAGACAATAAAAATTTTGAAATGGCTGCCAGTGCTGGCATTGGCGGCGATAATGGCGGCTGGCTGCGGCGATGAATGCGAGC
>JAVBOP010000060.1:0-4484 GCA_031550405.1 Kapaibacterium sp. (SeqCode) | reverse complement strand
AGTGGCGGGGATTTGAAAAAAACGGAATTACAGGAACCATAAATGAAAATTAAACATATGAAATATAATATACTGACAGCTATTCCGAACAGGAGTGAAGCAAGCCTCCCTGTTATGTTCAACAAGTGGGCTTGCCTCATTGTTTTTTTTGGTATATATGTGTTTCATGCAATTGCAGCCTCTATTTTTATTTTAGTGTATGTGGTTTCGATTGTCTGAACTGGGAGTTAAGATTAAAATGATTTGCATGATTGTATAATTATTAAAATATATTCATAAATGCAGGATTAAATGTCGGTGGGATATATGGTGTTGTCATTGGCAATTAAGGGAAGTATGGAACATTTATTCATCGAAATGGCAAAGGCAATATCTGCTGCAAAACCCTTACTACGCAAAGTGTTGGCATGATCTGAGCGGGCGATAATTTGGTTTATATGGTTAATGTTGCAAGTGTAAAAATCGCGGGCAATACGCGCAGCATCTGTAAGTTCGCTTTGGTTCAAGGCAAATGCAATATTATCAATAAACATGCCGGCACACAACAAATCTTCGATTGATATCTCACCGTTTGAGCCTGCGCAAACCGTAATAATTTTATCGATATTTCCGTTACGTATAGCATTTAAAGTAAAGTCGGTAACAATAGCTTCATTGACAAAAGAGCCTACTACTTTATGCACAGCCTGATTGGCTTTGTGAAAGGCTTTAGTTCCATTAGTTGTAACCAGAACGATGCTTTTTCCGCGCACCTTATTCGATGAATATTCTAAAGGCGAATTTCCCATATCAAAGCCTTCAGGCATTATACTCTGCTGCTCGCCACAAAGTATAAAATTACGCTTCACACTGGGAGAAAGCTTGTTGAAAATGTCAAAAGCTTGAGCACGTGAAATGCAGGGAATGATTTTTTTTGCCCCGTGGAACAATGCGGCACACACTGTTGTGCTTGCTCTAAGTACATCAATTATTATGACAATAGCGTTATCGTATATGCTTGATGATTCTGTATTATTTGCAGAAAAAATAGCATGAAATTTCATTAGTCGTCTTTGTTTATTTTTTTGTATATATCATTATATTTTACAGCCGATTTTCCCCACGAATAGTTCCCGTCCATTCCATTTTTAACGATGCCATGCCATATATTTTTATCCTCAAAAAGCTTGATAGCGCTGCTGACTGCGTTTACTAGTCCGTCTTCCGAGAATGTCTCAAGAGCAAAGCAATTCGCCTTCATGCTATTGCCGCCATCATTGTACGGAATAGCACTGTCCTTTATGCCGCCGGTGAGGTGGACGATGGGAACAGCGCCATAAGATAAGGAATAAAATAAATTTAATCCACATCCCTCCTGCCGCGATGGCATCAAGAACATATCGGAGCCAGCTTCAACAAGATGGGCAATAGAGTCATCAAAGGCAAACCTGAGATTCATCTTTTTATTATACTTTTGCTGCAGTTTCATTAATTTTTCTTTCATTGCCGCATCGCCCTGTCCCAATATGACGAGCTGTGCATTTAGCTTCATAAGTTTAGGAATAGCGTTAATTATAAGGTCTACACCTTTTTGCTCGCTGATACGCGTAACCATGCCAAGTACGGGGGTCCTTTTGCTGTATTTTAAGCCGCAAGCATCGCATAGCGCAATCTTGTTATTGGTCTTGTAATCTACAAAATCGCCTTCAAATTGCTTGGGTATATAGTCATCTGTTTTAGGGTTCCAGATAGATGTATCAATGCCATTGCCAATGCCGGTAATTCGGTCTGTATGCTGTTTTAATATAGTATTTAATCCGTTTGTAAGTTCTTTTTCTTTTAGTATCTGCTTTAAATATGACTCACTTACCGTTGTAACATGGTTTGCATACAGTATGCCGCCCTTTAGCAGATTAATATGCTTTTTATGAGTGAATATACCCTTTACTTCTTCAGGCAATCCGAGCAGCTCAAAACAGTCCAGCGGAAATTCGCCTTGATTGGAGATATTGTGAATAGTGAGCATCGCCTTGGTCTTTTTGAACTTGTTGGGATAGTAATACCTTATATATGCAGGCAAAAGAGCTGTCTGCCAGTCGTTGCAGTGGATAATATCCGGATACCAGCCAAGTATCGCACAGGTTTCAATCACGCTACGGCAATAAAAAACAAACCGTTCCAAATTGTCCGGATACTCCTGCCATTTCACAGGGTCATTATAAACACCCTTTCTGCTTTCAAAATATTTGTGGTTCGTTGCCACATAGACTTGAACTTTGGTCTTGGAATTGCATATGGAAGACGATTTGGTCGTAAGATATTCCTCCGAATTGCCAACAGTAATTGGAATATTTTTTAATCTGTTGATATCATGAATTTTATTCTTCCGCTCTGATATGCAGCCATATTTTGGTATCATCATCCGCATATCATGCCCAAACTCTCGAATTGCAAGCGGCAGGGAAGCTGCAACATCACCAACGCCAGATTCCTTAGCGTACGGATACGCTTCGCTTGCTACAAATAAAATACTCAATGCCTTTGCCATACATATTTCCAATCAATTGTGCTAACACTATATGCAAAGATACAATTTTTCTAACTATTTTACGTAAGAAAAAATTATTATTATTTTTAAGTTAAAAAAAATTAACAATACATATTATTTTTGGCATCAAATCAGGTTGGTGCATAAAAAAAAGCCTGTTATACACAGACTTTCGAATCTAGAAGGATAAATCCTATGAAAAAATCAAAGTTTTAAAATGCTTGTGATCCTAAGGGGATTCGAACCCCTACTGCCAGCGTGAAAGGCTGGTGACCTAACCGTTAGTCTATAGGACCATCAAGGTTATTCAAATGAAAAATTGGAGTACAAACTTACAGCTTTTTTTTGAAAGTACCAAATTTTTGCTTACTTTTTTTGAAATTATTGGCAACAATCACTGTTTTGTTCTATAGATTCTATCAGCTCATTGCGTTCTATAGCAACAATTCCCGGCTTTTCACAAACAATGCCGGAGGCAAAATTTGCAATTATCGCTGCTTCTCTATAACTTGCTCCCGCAACTACCATCGCCGCCAACGTTGCAATGGCGGTATCGCCTGCTCCAGACACATCCGCAACTTTGCGAGCCATCGTATCGACCGAAGCAATAGAGCCATTCTGCTCAAATAACACCATGCCTTCCGCCCCCAAAGTAATCAAAATATTCTCTGCATTTAATCTTTCCAGCAACATTTTCCCCGCCCGCAAAATATCATCCTGTGAATTGAGCCTGCACCCCAATCCCTCTTCCGTTTCTTTTCTGTTCGGTTTAAAAAGGCTTACATTGCAATAATTATTAAAATTTTTTAATTTTGGATCGACGAATACAGGAATTTTATTGCGGCTGGCATGGGAGATAACATTATTAATCAAGTTCGAGCTAATAGTTCCCTTGTCATAATCTTCGAAGATTATACCACATAAGTTATTTATTTTCAGTATATTATCGAGAATATTATTTTCGGCAGACATGGAAATTTTATCTCGAACTTCCTTGTCCATTCGAACAATTTGTTGATTATTTCCGATAACCCGTGTTTTGACGGTTGTTATCCGCGATTCATCCTTATAAAGCCCATCAGCTATAATGGCATTTTGCTTGCATTTTTCAATAAAAATATCCGCCGGCTCATCATTGCCAAGCAATCCGCAAAGCACAGGCGTGATTCCAAGCGAACGCAGGTTTTGTGCAACATTTGCAGCACCTCCCAAATGAAAAGATTCATGTGAAACATCCACCACAGGAACCGGCGCTTCAGGCGATACGCGCGAAACCGATCCCCAAAAATATCTATCCAGCATTACATCACCAATCACGGCAATATTTTGCCTGTTTACATTGCCAAATATCTTCTTAACTCTTTCTATTTCCAGTTTCATATCCCTGCAAATATACAAAAAAAAGTGTGTAATCTCATCCGATACAGCTTTTCAAATATTATCTCTCGACGGGAGATAACTTGTATAATTTGTCGTTGCGTCGTATTTTTTCCGGCACAGGTATGGAAAATGGCAGCTTCGGTGCCGCGGATTTAATCACATCGCCATTTTGACCGTGTATATCGGTAACGGCAGTCTCGATGACACCCGTCGTGGGACCGACTATGAGTATCTCATCGCCTCGAAAAATTTTGCCGGAGTGCAGCATAAATTCGCCAACACCTAACTTGCTGTAATAATTGGTAGCTACGCCGACATATTCCTTGCGCTTGGTAGCACTTGAACTGTGGCGCTCTGTCCATTCGCCGAGCGTTCTACCAAGATAGTATCCATCCCAAAAGCCGCGGTTAAATACTTCCTTGAGGCGCTCGGCAAGCCTGTCTGCCAGCACCGCCGAGTATGTGCCGCTTATAATCGCATCCACCGCCTCATTATAGCACTCCGTTACACGCTTGACATATTCAGGCGAGCGCCCTCTGCCCTCAATTTTCAGCACCCTTGCTCCAGCGTCGAGGAG
>JAVBOP010000026.1:0-2507 GCA_031550405.1 Kapaibacterium sp. (SeqCode) | reverse complement strand
TGCTTCATTTTTTAAAGTAAAGATACTAACTGATATATTATAGAGACGTTGTACCACTCTATATTTTATATTTTTAATTTCTTTACTATATAAATAATAATAATTAAAATAAATTTTGTTAAATTAGAGGAAGGAAAAATGCTTAATTTGATTTTTAAACTATTTCTTAATTTCAATGCTACTTCATTAATATTAATTGTTTATGCTATAAATGAAAAGATCGTTATAAGTAGCTTATATATCAAGTGTATAAATTTACCTAATTGTGTTTCTTACATAGCGTATATAGTAGTTCTGTTGGTTTTGGCTTACATAAGTTTATTATTAGCAAAAAAACTGGCTAATGATGAAATAGAAAAAGGAAGTATTAATCAAGTAGAACCTGCAAATAATGTTTACTTACCTACGTATTTAGGATATTTTTTTGTGGCATTAAGCATTAATAATTTTGAAGCGTTGGTTTTTATTTACTTTATAATTTTTATTTTTACATTTTTTTCTCAAACATTATATTTTAATCCGATATTTTTGATTTTTGGTTATAAATTTTACTATGTTACAACAAATACATTAAATGTAAAAAAATTATAATCACTAAAAGAGAGTTAGAAAGACCAGAAAATATTGAATTTACTCAATTGAAAAGAATTAACAATTATACATTTATTGATATATGATTATAAATTACCATTTAATAGCTAAGTTGCGAAAAAATAAAAAAGCGGATTCTTTATTTTCTAAAGTTCTTTCAACAGACAAAAGTATATTTGAAATTCCTGATTTGAATGTATCCGATACAATAGAATATAGCCCTGATTGTAATATTAGTGAAGGTGAATGGTTTAAAATCAATTGTTTTGCTTCAAAAAAATATTGTCTTGATTTTTTGAAAGTACAATTTTCGTCTATAGATTATAAAAGTATAGGAAATAAATTGATTAATCATATTGACAATATAGAATATATCTATTCTTGTACAGAAGAGATATATTGTTTTCAAAAAATCTCAAAAAGTAAGATAATTAGGAAAAAGATTCTTTCTTGTTCAAATGAACCAAAAATTAAAGAGGAACCACTTATTGTAATCTCTGGTTTTCCTGATGCAATATATGACAAGAATAAGGATACTCTATTTTTAAAGGTATTGATATATTATATAGAGAAGCAACTCAAGAAGAAGTAGAATCTTTTTTAAATTCTGATTTTATTTCAGTCAACAATTTTACCGCCAACGATGTACAAAAAATGAATAGAAAACGAATTGCATTGTTGATGAATACTATATCAGAGTTTACACTGGAGGAAAGAGAAAAAATTTTTGATTACACAAAAGGATATTGTAATAACTTAGCAATATGTGAAAATGAACGTTTCATAATTTCAAGCGATAGCGAATTAAAACAATTATTATTTGGAATTTCTGAACGTTATTATACTACTCCTGTAGGAAATGAGAAAAGAATAGCTAATTCAATTATTAAAATTGCGTAAAATATTTATAAGATTTAATTCTAACAATTTTTCACCAGCTCCCTCCATCTCAACCTGCTGCCAACCATATTTTTTAGTAGCAGGTCAAATTTATCCTTAACTTCCATCTTTCTTGTATTATACCTAAAAACAAACTCATTAACATATCTCTGCAAATGTTTCCTTGACAAAGCATGATAGATACCTATTATACCTCTCTTAAATATAGCCCAGAAGCCCTCAATACTGTTTGTATGAGCATTGCCTACTACATATTCACCCTGATAATGTTTTACAACAAGATGCTCCTTGAAGAAGTTCTTTAAGTTTTTATAACCTAACCATTCATCCGTACATACTGTGGCATTCGTATGAACATTTTTAATAATCTCAGGCATCAAAGTTTCACCTTTTGTGTCTGGGACAACTGTAGCAACCAAATATCCTTCCCTTTGTAGGATGCCTAAAACAGGCGTCTTATCAATTACACTCCTACCCTGTGAATTTGGTATTTTCTTGCTGGTATGTCTGTTTTTATTTTTGCCTCCGACAAATGTTTCATCTATTTCTACATGGTCGCCTAACTTATTATCATTAATATTTTCCTCCTCAGATATGCTAAAACATTCTCTAATCCTATGAGTTATAAACCAAGCTGTCTTTTGAGTTACATTTAAATCAATTGCTAATTGCACTGAAGATATGCCTTTCTTATGTATAGTTACATACCAAATCGCTAAAAACCAAGTTTGTAGATTAATTTTTGATGACTCAAGAAAAGTTCCAGTCCTGACATTAAAATACTTACCTGTATTCTTGCAGTGGTATCTATTGTTCTTACACTTATACACTTTGGAAGTAGGGTCAAAAGGGCTTTGGATGTTATCTTTATCAGACCAACGTACAGTTTCAAGATAGTCAATACATGCTTGTTCTGTAGGAAAAGCATGTAATAGTTCTTGGACTGAATTGAATTGAAAATCAAACATTTTTCTGTGCTGTTAAAAATGATGTAAGTATTTGATAAATCTTATACT
>JAVBOP010000009.1:0-29922 GCA_031550405.1 Kapaibacterium sp. (SeqCode) | reverse complement strand
CATTAGTGCTGCAAAAATTAAATTAATTTTTAGTTTTAGTTCCATTTAGATTCACATATTTAACTTGTTCAACAAAATTATTTCAGTATTATAAATTTTTGTGTAGTATTTAGCTGTACGCTTCTAACAGTAATAAAATATTCTGAATTCGTCAATTTTGAAATGTCAAATATAAAATTATGTTTGCCATTTTCCAAATAAATTTGTTTTTTAGCAAAAATTATATCGCCTTGTATATCTGACACTATAATATCAACTACATCTTTTTGCATTAAATTTATTACAAAATCTATATTTTCTACTACTGGATTCTGCTTTACAAATGCGTATGGAAAATTATCAAATACAATTTGCCGAATATCATGAGCGCAAACTTTGCTTATATCAATTTCCAAATCAGTTATACCGGGATTATAGCATCTATCTGATATAAGCTCATATTTGATGTTTGTTTTCGTTTGCGAATTTAGCAATACAAGCAGCTTGATTTCGAATTCCAGCGTCGTTTTTTCGTCAATGTTTATGGCAGTATCTGGAATGGTTATCTCTATATTCCTGTCGTACTGAGCCAAGTTTGCCTGTAAAGTTATTTCTTTGTCATTTGTAAAAAATCTAATATAAGTGATTTTTTCCAAAAGATAAAATATTTGTGCGTCAATTTGTAAATTTATTTGAAATTTAAGTCCTTTTTCGGATTTTTCCTCAAAAATCCCCTTAAAAACCAAGTTAGTTGTGTCGCCCGGTGCAACTTCAATTTTGCTTTGGACGATATTCGTATTTATCGTGGAAGCTATTGGATTTACATCCGCTTCCAGCTGCCGGGTTATTTCACCATTATAATGCACATAAACATGCAGCTTGCCATTTTTGTTTCTTTCTGCATACACTTTTACAGGCAATTCAAGCTCCGAATGCGGTTCAACAGTTATGGGCAACAGCGCTGCAATATTATCAACAAATTCCGCTTCAAAAACATCAGGGTCGCGGGACAAGGAAATAGAATCTATCAGCATTTTCCCATCACTGTTGTTTATTATCAGCAGCTTTGCATCAGTAGTATTGCAGGCATAAAGCTGCGAAAGATGCAACGCAAAAACATAATCTTCATTATCGGGCGATGCGTAACCGGTTATCACAACAGTATCAACACTGCGGATATATGCAGGATTGGCGTCGTGAGTAATTGCAAGAACCATTCGATGCTGACCGCTGCGATTGGGCTTGAATTCTATTGGAGAAGCAAAAAATGAATTTTTTTTAATAATCAGTGTTTTCAATGCGGCATAATCAATTTCAAATGAAGCAATATCTCCACTTAATGGCACTATGCTATCAATTGTCAGCGCTTCATTTCCAGCTGAAAATATTATTTCCGCATCCGCCTGCTGCACTGAATACATGGGAACTGTGCCAAAATCATAATCGAATGTTTTGATGACAGGAATTGTGCCCTGACCTTTGATAATGCCGTAAACCGGTCTGTGCATCTTCCATTGAGACGAAAACTCCGCTTCATCATGCAGCATATTTGTATCTTCAGGTGCATAATACAGTTCAATTGCAATACTGTCCTGCTCGTCAATAAACTGGTCTTTTATGCTTTTGAATATTATAAACGACGGCTCATTTGCGTGAGTTGCCGATACCTCATTTTTGAAGCTAACCGTATCGCTAAAACTGCCAGAATTAACCAGATATATAGTGGTATCAAGGCTTGTGCCGATACGCCTTTTACCAAAATCGATGATCAAATCCTCAATATTCGGCGAGCCGCCAACGCCCTTCACACTGAATGTGCAAGCCAAATCGGCATCATTAACAGCTTTTACCTGCGTTTGATATGCTCTGTTTTCTTCAGGCGAAAAATCAAATGTATAGGTAATACTGTCATCTATATTCAAATCGGTTGGAAATGATGCAGAATATTGCCTGCTGAAACACGATTCATCGTTTACATATTCCAAGCTGCTAATATTTATATTTATGTTGCCTGCATTTATTATCTTGCCTGAAAGTGTTTTGGAGTCGCCAATACGCACTTTGCCAAAATCCAAATCCTGCGGAATCAATCCCGGTGCTGATATTTCAGCAGAAACATCAGTAGTTAGAACAAAATTACAGTCAAAATTAAAAGCAATCCGGTCGTTAAACGGTTGCGTTGTGCCATTAGGCGTGAATGTCAGCGTAATCTCAATCTCCTCGCCAATGCCAAGAGTATATGGCAGCGCCTTGCTTGCAGCAACCACCAGCCTGCTGTCGCCGCTTGGGGTTATTGAAAGCAGTGTACGCTGAGTATTGCTGCGGTTCTTCATCGTGATTTTCGCAGTTGTCGCACTAATCCAGTTCACCTTATTGAAGTTATACGCACTTGGGCAGTCCACTTTAAAGCCATAATAATGAATTTTTTTTAATATTTTATTATAGCTCTTATCGTGAAACTCAACCTCCAAGACGCCGTCTGCATACCTGTCGACAGGCTCTGCATATATGTCTATAACGGTAGAAGTATCTGTTATTTCAAATGGTTGCACCTTGAAATTATATGTGCTTTTCGTAACAAATCCCCAGTCTATGCCCGAAGCATTGGCATTTTGCTTTTTGCTGTCCGATATATGTATATGTATATTGCCGCAATCATCCTTAACGGAAATAACAGGAGGCAGCGAGTCAATTTTGCCGGGCTCGTTCAGGCGGCTGCCCAATGTCATCGCATAGGAATCCCTGTGCCCATGACCATATATAATTCCTGAAAACACGCCAACGCGCGCCCATAGCCTGTGGTTGCCATGCTTGACATCAATCATAAGCCAATAGTATGGCGAGCTGCCTATGCGCTTTTTCCAAACCGCTGTATTGCCTGCATTTAGTGAAATATCGTCGAGGAACAGGTTGTTTATGGCAATAGAATCGGCAATGGCAATAACGCAATGTGCATCATACTGTGAAAATATCTTGTGGTTTCTCGGCGTGGAGAATGTTACACTTTCTATATACTGCTCAAGCGGCGACAGTATCACAAGAGCAGGGTCATATTGCAAGCCTTCCCTGTATTCTGCCGTAATTATGCCGCGGTGCATCATCATCTGGCACACCATGATGGGTTTGTTTGCCTCCCAGTATATAGACGCCGAAGCATTGTTTACCTCGAAAACATCGCCCGCCTTTTTGAAATTATGCGAATGCTCCTCAAACGCTCCTTCCGACTTGTGCACGTAATATTTCAAAGTGGTATTATCCTCTTTCGCTATAACACGTATCATATCTCCCGAAGCGCATAAATTATAGCTCGGAGCCGTACCGTCTACAAATGGTACGCTGAAAAAACGCTGTCCCCATGTATCGGTCGAAGGCAGCATCTCGACAAGATGGTCTTTGGTGTCATAAGGCTCATCAAGCCCCTGCACCACCGCAGTGCGTATATGCCCCGACAGAACGCCAACGGGGTTGCTGCTTCTAACTAATGTGCCCGTCAAATCCTCCGTGCCTAATTCACCTTCCTCCGCCTGCACAAGCAATATGTCGCCGGCATTCAAAAGCACCGAAGCTGTCTCTCCCTGCCGCACACCGTTGCGGGTATTGGCAGCAGGAGTATACGTAAGCATAGTATTGTCATAGTTGGACATGACAAGAAATTCGCCCGAGCGAGGCGTCATGTTCTCTTTATATTTCGTATCGCTAATCACTATGCCGTTGGAATCAACAGCTCCATCTGCCAACTGGCGTTTGCGACCGTTATACAGGTCATTAGGCATGGATATAATGCGGTATTCAGATCCCCAGCGACCTACAGGCATCGCTATATAGCTGTCAGAGGACTGGTTCTTGCTCGAATATGCCCAGCATGTAATGGGAGTGTTGGATTTGACAGTAACAACCTTATCATTGCTAATACCCGCTTTTCTGATTTCGCAGTAATCAGGTATCTGTATTTCGATGATTTCATCGGGCTTTATAATTCGCTTTATTGTCGGCTGTTGGGGTATATCAATGGTGATAGTATCATTGCTTGCAGACGACACGAATATCATCAGCGTTGTTGTCTGGGCAATGCCGATGCGGTCTATCTCATTCTGCATGAATGAAATAATAAAATGGCGCCCCTGAAATGCTGATATTTTTTCTGCAGGTTCGGCATTTACTGTTGCTGCCCATATCATTAGCAGTATTATTATAGTAATATTTCTTTGCATATATACATCAAATCATGACATAATAACGTACGGTTTTCAAATATACGAAATATTTGCAACCTGTCATAACAGCTGCATGCCGCCTTTTTTTTTGTTTTCTTGCATTATTTATTAAAAATTGTTCAGAAAAGCATATCTATACGAAAATAGCGGCTGGTGTGTTGTGAATAGCCGCTATTGAAAATTGTCCTTATCTATCATATATTATTGCCAGTTACCTCCGATACTATCTTATCACAACAAATGGTTTTACATAGTTTTTGCGCTGGGTTTGGATGATGCAGTAATAATAGCCATTGGGCAGGCTCTGGACATCGATTAGCTCTAAATGGCTGCCTTTGCCGTATTCTCTGTTCGCAATCGGAACAAGCAATATTCTGCCTAAGTTATCCTGTATTCTGACAGTTACAACGTCGTACTCCGCTTCAATATCAAACTCCAATTTTGCCTCATCATAGCTGGGATTCGGATAGAGATTGTTGGCATCGGAGTTGTATTCGTAAATACTGCTATAGTATTCTATATTGAAAGGGCAATGCAATATCTTAAATGCACATTTATCATGTTCGCTTAAATTATAAAATTCATCTCCATAAGTATTTTCTTCTCGTGGATCATCATTACCGGCATAAACCATTGTTCCATCTAAATATAAACCATCATTATAACAAGTCTGTCCTGTTGCCTCATTGTAATGCCCTAAACCTAGTATATGCCCTATTTCATGTATAGCAACATCTATAAAGCTAATAAGCCTTATTTCAGAATCTATTTTTTTTATATTATCTGAATATTTTTGAGTAACAAACGTTTTTACTTTTTTAGCTTCTCCAGATTCATTGCCATATAAAAATTGATTGGTAAAATTGAAATAAACACCAACTTTTGCATCTCGATTAAGAGATGCACCAAAATCCATCATACATCCTTTTTTATCTGTTGTACCATGTAATGCAGAATTGGCTTTTGCTATGGTACTTCCTGTTGGAGTAAAATCTTCTGCTTTATCTGAAAGTATCAAATTTATAGGGCTATTACAGCCATTATACGAATCAAATTCTTTTCCATATCCGCAAAGACAATTCCATTGATAACACGCCTCATTAAATTCTTCTATCAATGTTAAATGGTCGTATGTTGTAATACCATTTACTTTCATGTTTTTTTCAGCTCCTATATCAAAGGCAGTAGCATAATGACAAATGGGTAAATTCATAATATGAGATCTTGGTATTAGATTGGGATTATTTTGAAAATATTGTTCTGGATCATCAGTACAATGTGTTTCTGATATAGGTGGTTCTACACTTGTGTTACAAAAAATATAAGGATATTTTATACCAGCAGGACATCGCAAAGGCATATCTGTATCACAAACCCTTTCCTGACATAGTATGTTAAAATGGGTGATTAAAAAGAAAATCAATAACATAAAGCTAATATTTGTCGTTTTCATCTCTACTCTCCGTAATTTTTGATTTGATTTATTTGCTCTTGTATGCGCTGCTTAAATGCTTGCAAGGGGACGATATTGCCAAAGCCTAAAGAATTATCTTCATCTATAACCATACCATTTTCAATAGGATACATGCCAGCAGAATAACTGTCAACCATAGGCACTATAGAATAATAAGAAGACGTATCGCTGCATATGGATAATGGCGACGCAAAAATAATATATTCACGATTAGCCTTTATCCAATCCTGATCATTTTCATCATATATGCCAGAATATTCTCTATTACCACTTTTTCTTGACCATTCGTGACAATAGCTAAAAGCAAAATTATTTAATGCAGGTGTCGCTATATTATTTACATCATACGCTACAGTTGAATAACTAAAAGGAGGCAATATTTGTCCTTTTATTTTATCTAACACAGAACAATATGCTACAGTTTTAGTGCGGCAAAGATGACCACCTGCATCGTTAATAATCTCTGATGCATTTACTTTCACATGTAAGATGTAGTATGAATAAATATATCTTGCTAATTGTTTATTAACAGCTATCTTGTTTAAAATTAAATCGCTTAAAGCTAAACCTGAAAATCTGCCTTGCTGGTATGTAAGCAATAAAGCATGATATCTTATAGGATCGTAATCTGCCAAACGGTACATATATTTTAAAGCATAATTAAGAGTATCACTCTGAACTCCCAAGCTAATATTGATAAGGTTTTCTGCAGATACGTAACCAGGAACACTCCTTAAAATACTATCCGCAATGATATAACCTATCATTATGTCGTGTGGCATGTCTGACCGCAGTGCAGGTGTATAAAAATTTTTGGGATAAGAATAAAACAGCCCTTTCATAATGGTATCGCATGGCACAGCTCTATAAGTACATTGCAGTCCCTGCCCTTTAGCCTGTGGCGGCGGCAATGCAAAACTGCTCAATATTACTGCCGCCACGAACAGCAATAAGGAAGTGCCTATATTAAAGTGAGTGAATAAATAATATTTTCTTTTGTGAGTTTGGGAAAGCAATATCATTTTTTTGTTGCCGTTCTCTTCGCTCTGGGTTGCCATTGTTGCCTCCAAAGTTAAATATTGTTAATCATAAAATTAAAATAAAGTATTTCTTTGATATAAAAAAAGTAAAAAAAATTATACCGTATCACTTATGAAAAAATATTCAGAAATGTTGTCTTGAATCAAAATTTTTATTTATAGCGTTCTGTCAATCTCATAATTCATATTAAAACAATATCATTAATTTTTTTTTAATCAACACCCCGCTGCTGCGAAGCACCTCTCTACAAGGACGATAAATAGTAATAGATAGTTATAGTACTTGCTGCTTTCTCCAAAAAAAAGCTCACTATTGTCAATAGCGAGCTTGGTCAGATATGTGCTATTTATGTTTATATTATGGAATTTCCAGAACAAGCATGAGGTTGGAATTGCTAATCATGATGTTGAGAAGCACTGTTTCGCCGGATTTTTTGCTTTCAATCACTTTTTTTAACTGACCTGTGGTCTTCACATCATTCCTGTCTATTTTGGTTATAACCATGCCGCGTCTCAAACCACGCTGGTTTGCAGGCGAATAAGACACTACATCTTTAACAATTACACCATTTTTTACGTCAAATTTATTTTTCTGCTCTTTTGTAAGAGCCTCAACTGTAAAGCCCATTTTCTCAAAAACAACCTTGTCATTGCTCTCGCTTTCCTTGTCTGATGGCTTATTTTCGCTGGCGGAATTGGATGCAAAATCGTCGGCTTCAAGAGCCTCGAGCTTCACTTTTTTAGAAATCTTTTTCTTCTCTCTCCAAATCGTTAGCATAACTTCGTCGCCGGCGCGGTAGCGAGAGATTGCCGACCTTAGCTCTGGTACAGTTTTCACAGCCTTTCCATTGACTTCAAGGATAATATCCTCTGGATTTACGCCCGCTTTTTCTGCCGGAGAGTTTTTATTTACCTCGCTAACCCAAACCCCTTCAACCTTATCCAGCCCATAATGCTTAGCCTCCACATCATCAATATCTCGAACGCTGGCGCCAATGTAGCCACGGTTCACTTTTCCTTCCGCAATCAAATCTTCAGCTGTCGTTTTCACAATATCAATAGGAATTGCAAAGCCATAGCCCATAAAACCGCCCGTTTGTGTTGCAATTGCAGTGTTGATGCCTATCAGGCTGCCATTCAAATCGAACAGTCCGCCGCCGCTGTTTCCGGGGTTAATTGCAGCATCCGTTTGTATATAATTTTCAAACGACCGTGCATCTTTTCTTCTCATGCTCATATCAATGGCATCACGCCCCAAGGCGCTTATAATGCCTTGAGTTACGGTGTGGCTTAATCCAAGCGGATTGCCGACAGCAATAACTATTTGCCCCGGCTTCAACTTGTCAGCATCACCAAAATGGGCTGTGGCTAAGCCATCAGCATCGATTTTTATTACTGCCAAATCGGTCAGTGGATCTGTGCCAATAAGTTTAGCGGGATAGACCTTCTTATTCCAAAGAGTAACTTTTATGCCATTTTCTATAGCGTTTTCAACTACATGGTTGTTCGTTACAATATAACCGTTTTCAGAAATCACAACTCCCGAACCACTGCCCTCTTTTTTGGGCTTTTCCTTTTCTGATGAACGGTCAGAGCCGCCATCACCCTCGTCGAAAGGCGAACCAAACGGAAAGCCGAAAAATTCAAAGCCGCGGTAATTCATATTCGCTGCATTGCTTTCAGACACGACTGTTATGGATACCACCGTAGGGTTAACCGCTTCGCTCACCGCAACCAATGCGTTATTAAGTGCTTTTATGGAATTGTCAATTTGAATGGGAGGCGCAGATGCGCCGATTTTAGGCAAGTCTTTGGCTATCAACGAATTAAGCCAACCAAAATTTACAGCAAAAATTATCAATAAAGCTAATAAGCTGCTACTTAGGTACAGCGATGTTTTTTTTGCATTTTTTGCGTTCATTTAATCTCCAATAAATTCAATAATTTATGTTAAAAAATCAATTTAATTTATTAAATATTATTCACTTATCTCCTCGCATTATATGAACTTTTAAAAGTTATATTTTCCTCAAACCTTTTTATTACGCACTAAAAAAATATTTGTTACGTTTACTTAAGTAGCATGCAAAAACCTGAACGATATACGCAAAGGAAACTGTTAAATTAAGTTTTGCTGGAAAGCGAAGATATTAAATCCTGCTGAATCCCTATAAGAATATAAGAAAAATTATGCCGATTATTAGAAAAAAAACAAGAACAGTATTTGTTAAAAATATTCCTGTGGGCGGAAATAATCCTATCTCCGTGCAAACGATGACAAAAACCAAAACAGCCAATGCTCGTGCTACCTTGCAGCAAATACACAGGGTTACAGAAGCTGGTGCAGACATTGTGCGAGTTACGGTGAACGATATTGCGGCGGCGGAAGCGATGCCGGAAATTGTCAAAAATGCGAATATTCCAATCGTTGCGGACATACATTTCAACCATATTCTTGCCATCAAGGCTATTGAGGCTGGTGTTGCAAAAGTTAGGATAAATCCGGGAAATATCGGCTCGAAAGAACGCATTAAAGCGGTGCTTGACAAGGCAAAAGAGCGCAAAATACCGATTAGAATTGGCGTAAATTCCGGCTCTTTGGAAAAGGATATTCTCGAAAAATACGGCTCACCGAACGCCGATGCCTTGTTTGAAAGTGCCATGCGCCATATCCGCATTGCCAATGAATTTGATTTTGATGACCTGATAATTGCCGTCAAATCGACTTCTGTCTTGACCACAATTGAAGCATATCAAAGATTATCCGAACACACTAACTATCCTTTACATTTAGGAGTTACGGAGGCAGGCTCAATATATACCGGCACAATTAAGTCAAGTGTGGGTATTGGCACTTTGCTGGCTTGGGGCATTGGCGATACGATTCGGGTTTCGCTCACCGGACAGCCCGAGCAGGAGGTTGAAGCGGGGCTTGAAATTTTGTCTGCGCTGGGTTTGCGGAAAAAAAATATTGAACTGATTTCGTGTCCAACATGCGGAAGGCTTGATGTGAATTTGATTGAAATTACCCAGCAACTCGAACCATTATTAAAAAAAATTCATAAATCATTGAAAGTCGCTATTATGGGTTGTGTTGTCAACGGTCCGGGCGAAGCAAAGGATGCAGATCTGGGAGTGGCGTGCGGCAGAAATGAGGCGATACTGTTTGTTCGCGGTGCACAAATACGGAAGATAGCGCCAAATGAAATCATCCCCGCCATACTTGCCGAAATAGAAAAATTTTAATTCTCATTTTTTCTCATAACTCATTGCAACGGTTTATTGTCTGAATCAAGATTCACAGGATTATAGGATTTTCAGGATATTTTCCTGCTAATCTAATAACCTGCTAAACATTTTGATTCAGACAAAATGTTTTGCTGTTAAGCATATTTTCCGTACTTTTGAAATGCCAAACATAATTTCAAATACAAATATCACGACCTATTTAAGCTCGTGAGTTCATTCCTATTTTACCTCATGGTTATTTGTGTTTGAAATTCGTTTATGTTTGGCGACAAAAACGGCTCACGGGCTGTATAAATATAGGTAATATTACTTTTAGATATCTTGTATTTATGTGTTATATTGCATATCTTTTTTTTAACATGAAATCATTTTTTAATAAATAATCAAAGGAATAGTTTTTATGAAACGATGTTTATTATTTGCTGCCTTTTTGGTGGCTGGATTTGCCTTGCCGATGATGGCATACGGGCAGACATTTCCCGCATTTTCGGGTGGGAGCGGAACAGAACAAGACCCATACCGAATCAGCACTACTGCCGATTTGGATTCTTTAGCTGCATTTGTGAATGCTGATACTATTAATTCCAAAGCAACCTCAGGGAAATATTGGAAGTTAATGAATGACCTTGATTATGGTGGCGGAGACACTACAAATTTTACTCCTATTGGCGGCAAACAAATCAACGATGATAATCGAAATATATCTTCATTCCAAGGGAATTTTGATGGCGACAGACATGTTGTATCTGGAATTATGATAAATGAACCCAATGCAGATCGTATAGGTTTATTTGGAATGATAATGGGAGCAACAATGAAAAATATTGGAATTATTAACAGCAGTTTTAATAGTAATGTTTGGGTTGGAGCTCTTGTGGGATATATAAATGGTCAAAAGAGTACAATCACTAACTGCTATTCAGAAGCAAATGTTTCTGGTGTACACCAAATCGGCGGTCTTATTGGAGGTAATTATTGTGCTGAAATAAATAATTGCTATGCTACTGGAAATGTTTCTGGAGATTTAACTGTTGGTGGGTTTATTGGAATTCATAGTCCTTATGGCATTGACAACACATTAGATAGTATAACTAATATAACTAATTGCTATGCCACTGGAAATGTTTCAGGAAATGGAGATGTTGGTGGGTTTATTGGAGCTCATCTTTTCGATGTTAATATTAGTAATGATGCTCATAATGCTATTCGCAACTGTTATTCCACAGGAAACGTAGAAGGAGGCTGTGGGACTGGTGGGTTTGGTGGGTTTGCAGGGCAAAGTCAAAGTAATAATGGTGTTAGTGGTATTGGTATTTTTAATTGTTATTCTGTAGGAAATGTTAGCCATAATAATACTAACAATAGCATTGATTGTATTGGAGGTTTTATTGGCTGTGGTGATTATTCAACTAATTGTTTTTATTTAAATACAGCTTATCATACTAGTGCAACAGGAACAGCAAAAACAGTTACTGAAATGCGTTCTATTGCTTTTGTAGATACATTGAACAATAATCAAACACCGCAGCCATGGAAATCAGGAAATGGTTTTACCGTTCAAGGGTTTCCAGCCTTGTCATGGCAAACACCACAAGCTACAATGTTTTATATCAGAGGCTATAATGTAAAAAAAGCTGGGAACAGTGGAATAAATAATATTATGTTTGAAGGTTATAACTTTGCTGAAAATACCAAAATAACATTGGCAAAAGATGGAGAGGATACAATAAAAACAGATACGATAATTGTATATGATGCTTATCAATGCTCAACACAGTTTAATTTTACAGATAAAGCCATAGGCAAATGGGATATAGTTGTTGATTTTGGAGATACTATTATTGTTATTTCCAATGGATTGGAAATAGAACAGGCAAAACCTATTGAATTGTCAGTTGAAATTATAGGTAATACTATTTTTAGATCTGGTACTCCAACTACATATATTATTCAAGTTAAAAACAAGGGAAATACAACAGCATATCAAGTTCCACTTGCGGTAAGTATAAGTCATGTTGGAGATTCAAATGCAATTTCCAGTATTCAACTAAATGATGGAGATGGTTCTGATGCTTTGAAGATGCCTATGATGGATTTTTCTATTTTTCCTGAAGATGTGGCAGACAGTGTTCGTGATTTTTTCCGCAGCCTTGATGGACGCGATTGCTTTTTCAAATTATATGACTCAGAAACAGATGAATATTTTTATAACAATGACTTTATCATTGGCAATATAGCTCCTAATTCAACCTATACAATGATTATTACAATACGATCAACAAGAGCAATTGACATTAAAGCATCGGTTCCTAAACATTGGGAAGCTGCTACAAAAAGTGAAAAAGGAAAGATAAAGAATGTGGTACTTGGTGTTGATGGCTGTTGTGTAGTGGATGCCATTGAATGTGTAGTTAATGGTATTATGCTTATTCCTCAGATCCATGATATTCTAAGTGGTTTACCTATACAAGAAAAATGTTTAATTGATATATTGAAAACTAGAATTAGTTTCATTTTAGGAATAGTATGCATAGATTCAGACATTTATATGGATGCTATGAATGCTGATAAAGAAATGGGTAAAAATTATTTATTAACTATTTTAAGTAATATACTTAATTGTATTGATGTTGAAAGTTCAGTAAAAAATACCATTTTAAAATTATTAGTTGGTAAAATTAGCTATTTTTTAAATGCAAAAGATGCATTTGAACATTGTGGAGCATTAGGTTATAAGTTAGCAACAGGTTTATGTAACGATCCATCAGATGATGATGACTTTCATTCAAATCCCGTAAACTCTTTTGATCCTAACGATAAAATCGGCTATCGTTCGCCAGCAGGCAGCACATACTTTAAGGAAGATGTAACTAACTTCACATATATCATTAACTTCGAGAATGCAGATACAGCAACCGCTGCCGCACAGGAAGTATATATCACAGATACACTTGATATGAATGCTTTTGATATTCATAGTTTCCGTGCTGGTTTTATCAAAATCGGCGATAGAATAATGCAAGCCCCATACGATGCACAAAACCATACATGGGAAATAGATATGCGTCCAGAGATGGAACTCATTACAACAGTAGCACTTAGCTTGGATACAAACAAAGGTATTGCACGCTGGTATTTCAAATCTATAGACCCCGCAACAGGCGAACTCACAACTGATCCATACGCTGGCTTTTTACCACCTAATGATTCACTTGGTTCGGGTCAAGGCATTGTATCATTTACAATTGATTTGAAGGAAGGCATCAGCGATGACGCAACTATAAGCAATCGTGCGGAGATAGTATTTGATTATAATGAGCCTATAATAACGCCGACTTGGGAGAATAAGAAAGATATAGTAGCTCCAACAAGCAGTATGTTGCAGCCTGTGATTACATCAGACAGTATAGCGGTTTTGAAGTGGCAAGGTACTGATAATCAAGGTGGTTCGGGCGTTTATCAGTATAATGTGTTTATGAAGCAGGGAGCTGGAGAATACAGCAATATTGTGTCTAATTCACAGGCAATCAATGCTGATTTCAAATTTATGAAGGATACAACATATTCGTTCTATGTTACAGCTGTAGATAGTGCAGGCAATATGGAAGTAAAGCAAAATGTACCAGATATTATGTTTACTGTGCAAGACGCTATTGTAAAAACATCAGATGCAACTAACATAACTCAAACCACAGCACAATTAAATGGTAATATAGTGAATGTTGGTTATCCAGCTGCCAGCTCAAAGGGCTTTGAATGGAGTTTGACAAGTGATTTTGCAAATAAAACGGATGTTGCTGTTTCAGGCACTGTAAAAGCAGAAACATATCATACAACACTTACGGACTTAACAGCAGGAACTATCTATTATTACAAGGCTTATGTGGTTGTGAATGATATTAGGCATTATGGTGATGTAGTGAACTTTGAAACCGAAGCCGAGATTATAGAAGAACCAGATCCTGAGGTTATTTTAGGCGAGGTTAGTAATGTCCATGTTACAGGAATAGATACAGTAAGCGCAACGCTGCGTGGCACATTGGTTTCGCTGGGCAATGCAAAAGATAATATGGAGCTGGGTTTTGTATATAGCACAAACAACAATCCAACATATAATAATGCGGTTGTAGCAGCCGTAAGCCCAGCAGTTGAAGGCAATTACTATGCTGCAATATCTAATTTAACACCAGATACCAAATATTATGTGCGAGGATATTTCAAGAATGAAGCAGGCATAGCATATAGCGATGAGATAACGTTTACAACAGACAAGAGTAATGTTGGTATATCGGAGAATAATGAACAATATTTATCAATATATCCCAACCCAGCAGATAATAAGCTGACAATAGATAATGCCAATAGAATTATGAATAAAATTTCATTATTTAATGTTGATGGCAAGCTGATAGCTACATATAGCAATATAGGTGCAACAAGCTATGTTATTGATATATCGAAACTTGCCGTTGGCACATATACGCTTAATGTAGATGGCAATACGTTGCGGTTTGTGATTAAGAGGTAGAAGGAAACATAGGGGGCGGATAATTATTCGCCCTTTTTTTGCTATATGGAGCAAGTATACTTATACCCAGCGGTTATCAATTTTCAGTTTAGCATGCAATGCCAAAAAAACATCCCGCCGCTGCGCAGCACTCTCTCTACAAGAGTGGAATTGCGTAAGCACCTATATTTGCAGGTATTTATACATTCCTCTTCGCCTGAAGTGGTAGGTTACGAATAAGCATTAATCCACTGGATTAACTAACATATATTGATAACGGTTGAGTATATTTAAAAGGATATGTATAAACTATATGGAAGCCTGCAGTTTGTTGGGATGGTATTTTTTTGTAGTTTTGTAAGTTGTTGGATATACAGGTTCTATAAATGAAAAAAATAATTACTCCCGACGAAGCGGCGGCGCACGTAAAAAGCGGCATGGTGGTGATGGTTGGCGGCTTTCTTGGCAATGGAAGTCCGCACAAAATCATTGCCGCTCTTTTGCAGGGTTCTGCCCGTAATTTGACCATAATCTGCAATGATACTGCGATGCCTGACGTTGGTGTTGGCAGGTTGATTGCCAATCGGCAGGCGAAAAAAGTCATAACTTCGCATATTGGCACTAATCCCATAACGAGCGAGCTGATGAATGCCGGCCAGATGCCTGTAGAGTTTGTGCCGCAAGGAACGCTTGCCGAACGTATTCGCTGCGGTGGCGCTGGACTTGGAGGCGTTTTGACGCGCACAGGCATTGGCACACTGGTTGCTGACGGCAAGGAGCATATCACGGTGGATGGGGTCGAATATTTGCTTGAGAAGCCGCTGCGGGCGGATATTGCACTGATATGCGGAACGTATAGCGATGCTGCAGGCAATTTGAAATATAGCGGCACTGCGCAGAATTTCAATCCGCTGATGGCTGCCGCCGCTGATATGGTCATTGCAGAAACGGAAAATATGGTGGATATTGGCGATATACCGCCCGAAGCAGTGCATACTCCTGCAATATTCGTGGATTATATTGTCAAATAAATAGACGATTATTAAAAAAAATTAATAAATATATGTAAGGTTATGGAAAAAATAACATCTCTTATCAGACTGCGAATGAGTTCGCACGATGCCCATTATGGAGGCAATTTGGTTGATGGCGCAAAGATGCTCCAGCTGTTCGGCGATGTCGCCACCGAGCTGTTAATCAAGCACGACGGCGACGAAGGCTTGTTCAAGGCTTATGACAATATTGAATTTCTGGCGCCCGTTTATGCTGGCGATTATATTGAGGCTTACGGCGAAATCACGCAAGTTGGCACGACTTCGCGCAAAATGATTTTTGAAGCTCGCAAAGTGATTGTGCCGCGTATTGATATTAGCGCTTCGGCGGCTGACGTTTTGTCCGAGCCTGTCGTTGTTTGCCGTGCAAGTGGCACATGCGTTGTTCCCAAGACTTGCCAGCGAAAAAATTTATAGTCAGTATTTTTTTGCTAACCGTTTTGAAAAATGGCAGCGCAATCAGCATTAAATGGGATGAGCAGGAAAATATATTTTTTCTTCTCCGTTGTCAATGATGTTTTTCATTTATGAATAAGATTTTAACAGGAAATGGGTAAAGATTTAACGCCGTTGATGCGTCAGTATAATCAGATTAAGGCGAAATATCCGGAGACGATTTTGCTTTTTCGCATGGGCGATTTTTTTGAGACGTTCGACGACGATGCGGTTATTACTGCAAAAATTTGTGGTATTACATTGACAAAACGCAATAATGGCAAAGCAGAAGCTTCGCCGCTTGCGGGCTTTCCTCATCATCAGCTTGACACTTATCTTCCCAAATTAATCAAAGGCGGCTGCCGTGTTGCGGTTTGCGAGCAGCTCGAAGACCCTAAGCAATCGCGCGGCATAGTTAAGCGCGGCGTTGTAGAGGTTGTTACTCCCGGTGTTTCGCTTTATGATAAGCTGCTTGAAAGCAAGAAAAACAACTACATTGCATCTCTTTATATACATAGAGTTAAGGATAAAAGTATTAAGTCAGGGCTTGCATTTTGCGATATTTCGACAGGCGAATTTTTTGCAGGCGAAATACCTCTTGCCCAGATTAATGAAACGCTCGACACTTATTTGCCAAGCGAGATATTATTTTCCAAAGAGCAGAAAGATGAAGTAAATAATATTTTATCCAATAACGCATATAAGATTGCAGAAACGAAGCTGGATGAATGGATTTTTGAGCCTACTTTTGCCAAGGAGTTGCTATTACGTCAGTTTGAAACGCAGAATTTCAAAGGCTTTGGCATTGAAGAACAACATGCGGGGATACTTGCTGCGGGCGCCATTTTGCACTATATTTCGGAGACACAAAAATCGCAGCTTCCGCAAATAACTTCGATTCGCCTTCTGAGTCCGGGCGATTATATGCTGCTTGATTACCCGACGCGCCGCAATCTCGAAATTTTGTCGACGATAGATGGCGATACTCACGCTTCCCTCATCCATTTGCTGGACAGGACGCTGACTCCGCCCGGCTCTCGAATGTTTAAAAAGTGGCTTAATTTGCCACTAAATTTATTAACAAAAATTCATAAAAGGCTTGATATTGTTGAGGCATTTGTTAAAAACAGAAATGAATTGGAGCTGCTTCGCAATATTTTCCATAATTTTGGAGATTTAGAGCGATTGGTATCCCGCATTGCTTCCGGTCGAGCCACAACTCGTGATATTGTTACACTTGCATTCAGTCTGGAACGCATTCCGCCTATGCAGGAATTATTAAAAAAAATTAATAATTCTTCGTTGAATGAGATAATATCCAATCTAACTCCTCTACATGAACTTATCAATGTTATTCGTAATGCGATGCTGGTTGAGCCGGCTATCCATTTTGGGAATGGCAATATATTTAAGCCCGGTTTTGATGCCGAACTTGACAGTTATGTTCAGGCTAAGTATTCGGCAAAGCAGTGGATTGCAAAATTTCAGGAAAATGAAAGACAGGCAACAGGCATCGGCTCTTTAAAAGTAAGTTTCAATAATGTTTTCGGTTATTATATCGAAATCACAAAGGCGCATAATTCCAAGGCTCCGGATAATTATGAACGCAAGCAAACACTAACAAATGCAGAGCGTTACACTACTCCGGAGCTTAAAGAATTTGAACAGAAAATCTTCAATGCCGAATATAAAATCACGGAAATAGAACAAACGCTGTTTGCCCGTCTGAAAGAAAAAATAACTGGATTTATTGAGCAAATCCAGCATAATGCAACTATTTTGGCAACTGTTGACTGCTTGCAGAGTTATGCTGCTATCTCTCTGGAATATGATTATGTTAGACCGGTAATAGATGAATCGGATATAATCAAAATTGAAAAAGGACGACACGCTGTTGTAGAGCAATTGCTTGCAAATGGCGAACAATTTACTCCGAATGATACGCTTCTTGACAGTAACTGTGAACAAATTCATATAATTACAGGTCCCAATATGGCTGGAAAATCCTGCTACCTGCGACAGACAGCATTGATTATTCTGCTTGGGCAAATCGGCTGTTTTGTTCCGGCTAAATCGGCGCATTTTGGCTTGATAGACAGGATATTTACTCGCGTTGGAGCGCAGGACAGCATCACAACGGGTGAAAGTACATTCCTTGTCGAGATGCAGGAAACTGCCAATATATTGCATAATGCTACAAAAAAAAGTCTTATTTTGCTTGACGAGGTTGGTCGCGGCACAGCTACTTTTGATGGCGTTTCAATCGCATGGTCGATTGCGGAACATATTCATGACAATATCGGCGCAAAGACTTTATTTGCAACGCATTACCATGAATTGAACGAACTGGCAGACAGGTATGAACGGATAGCAAATTACCGCGTCGAGGTTATTGAAGCGAACAATAAGGTCATATTTTCGCATAAAGTTGCAAAAGGCGCAAGTGACCATTCTTTCGGTATTTACGTCGCTAAAATGGCAGGGCTGCCTCAAAATGTCATCAAGCGAGCCGACGAAATTATGGCAACTTTGGAAAATAGCAGCGAGCCGACCAGGCAAAAGGAGAAGCTATTTGCTGATAACGTCAAGAACATCACACGGAAAAAGAAGATATACGACACTGAGCAGCTCTCCATTTTTGAATTTCGCGACGACAAAGTCCGCGAAAAGCTATCACAAATCAATGTTGACAACTTGACGCCGCTTCAGGCATTACAAAAACTTGCCGAATTAAAAACTACAAGCCAGGAGATATAAATAACAAGTCATCTGCACCATAAGTTGATGTTATAGAGTAAATTTAGCAGTATTTGTTAATAAATGTTCATTATTCTTGCTCTGGGATAGAACGCATATTGTTTATTAGAAATTCATTTGGGAATCCCATAAAATTATATGACATAATTATCACTATTGTAGATAATTTATTAAACGAAAGGAGATTAATCATGATAATGTTTTGCTATACGAAAAAAACATAATAACTGACTATAAATAAGCAATTATTATGCTTTTGTGGAGGTATATGCAGGTTTTAATTGAAAAATCTACTATAGGTTGATTTAAATTTTCTATCTAATTTTAATGCTAAATAAAAATACAGGACACAAAAGAGAAATAAATACCACCAATCTTCCCAAACAAAAGAATCAATATGTAGCCCAAGTTTTAAAAGAAAAATAGAATAAAAGGAGATGGTAAATCCACTAAATAACATAATGCCATATTTTTTTAACGCATTATTCTTTCTCTTTTTGCCGAAATATCCAAACAAAACTGATAATATAAACAGAGATAGCATAATTATTATCAGGCCTATAAACTCATAAGTATCAGTAATATTAGTATTCATATATTTTCAACCTAAAAAACTCGCAAATAGTCTTGCTGCACAACCAATCAAAGCGGATGCACCAGATGCTTTAATGGCACCAGTAGTAGCTCCTAATAACATTCCGTTTAATAAATTATACATATTGTAGAGGCGAATAAATATTTGCCTTTTTTGCCATATCATTAAAGGCGTATGCTTATACTCCCTTACAAACAAATATGGATATTTTATTCATAGAAATATCATAAAGCTCCTCCAGATAGTTTCGCCTATATTACTTATATATATGGAATTAACGTGCTGGCAATCTGTTTGAGGGATGATTATATTATATTATTTATGTGACGTATAGGTTATAGTTCTTTCGGTTATTTGCGTAGGGATATTGTCATAGTACTCGTAGCGAACAATCCAATTGCCAACCGAGTCGTAGTTGTAGTCATATTTGGTAATATGGTCATTGGCTTTTATTTGAAGCAAAAAGCCTGTAAGTGGGTTATATTCATACTCTGTTGTCGCATAGGCGATGTCGTTATCATCGTACTCAACCTTCTTAATAATCTTTCCTGCGGCGTTGTATTCAAAGCATATTTTTTGCACAACCGTATCATTCAAATACCATTTTTCCTCAATAAGCCTGCCGTTTTTATCAAAAGTATAGATATATCTTATACTTGATTCTATCGTTGTTCGAATTTTTTTATCTATTTTCCCAAATTCGTTATATCTAATGCTGATTCTGTACAAAAAATGCCCGCGAGCATTGAACGCCTTTTTTTCCACATTAAGCTGGGTATTGTCAACTATTACGACGATGCTATCCCGTAATTTTCCGGAAGAGCCGTAATTTAGCTCCAAATATGGGCGAGAATATTCATCATAATAATATTCGCTTTTGCTTATAGACGAACGATCTTTTATTCTAATAGAATGAATTTCTTTTATTAAAAATTTTTCATTATATGTATAGTATGTAATCGAAGCCCTGTCTTCTACCTGCTGCTTATAAACTTCATTCTTATTTGCAACGAAATAATTTGAAGCCGTTATCAGTTTATTTTTATAAATTTTTTCCGAAGTATCTCTATTTGCTGTATATACCGCTTCTGAAAATGCAGTAATATTGCCGCGTAATTCATAATCAAACAGCTCTGGCACGTTGTCGTCGGCTGAGATTTTGCCACAGAAAATAGATAATAAACAGAAAAATATTAATTTTGATTTCATCAAATATTACATCAAAATAATTAAAAATTATTCATAAATCTTTGCTCATGCTCAAGCAGCCATTGCTTGCGCCAAATTCCACCTGCAAAGCCTACAAGCTTGCCATCTGAGCCAATTACCCGATGGCACGGAATTATAATAGGTATGGGATTTTTGTTGCTTGCCGAGCCAACAGCTCTTGCAGCAGCAAATTCTTTGCCAAGATTTTTAGAAATCTGCTTATACGTTGTTGTTTGCCCAAATGGAATTTTTTGCAATTCACTCCAAACACTTTTACGCCAAGGAGTGCCATCCAAATATAACGGCAAATTAAATTCAGATAAATTACCTTGAAAATACGCATCGAACTGCTTGACGCATTCTTCGATAACTGCATTATTTTGCATTGGATATGTCTTTCGAATACATATTTGATTAGCGAATATTACCGCGCGAATACTTTTATTGCCAAAGTCAATTTGCAAATTCCCAATAGGCGAATCATACTGATAAGAAAATAGTTCCATACATGCAAAATGAATAAAAATTAATAATTAATCGTTATAAAATTTCATCAATCCCCAAATAAGTAGTGCACCACCGGCAATTGCATAAAAAACAGGTATTATTTTTTGTAATTTTCTAACTAATTTGATATTAACATTTTCTCGCGTCAGCATGTTTGTTGTTTTATAATCAATCAGCACCGCCGATACAATACAAAAATTGGCAATAAAAATATAATAATTTTGTATATAAATACTCCAAATAGCAGCCAAAATCAAGATAATAATTAATACAATGTGTATTACTTTAGTCATGTTTGAAGTCAATTTTGTTATGAAATATGCAGTTAATACAGTTGTAAGCAAACAAAAATACAAATTCTTTTGAAAATATTGGCTATTTGTATAATATATCGCATTAAATATAATTGTCGGATTAGATTGTAATTAAGAAAATTGCTGTTTCATTATTCCCATATTTTCGATAAAATGGCAATACGAACAAAAAAAATTTGCACAGTATTTAGAATTTTCATATTTTTGTATTCTTAATTTTTGAGTCATGCCACTTTAGCTCAGCTGGTAGAGCAGCTGATTTGTAATCAGCAGGTCGGGGGTTCGAATCCGTCAAGTGGCTCAACATTAAAGCCTTGTAATACAATAAGTTACAAGGCTTTTTTGTTTTGAAATTTAACCTCTAAAAAAACTCCTGCCCCTGTTTTTTCCCCTTTTCAATAATAAATCGTATATTGCATTAAACTACGAGGCAATAATGAACAAAGAAAATCCTCAACGTTTTAACCTGCGATATACTACTAATGGCTTCAAATTAGATAATTTTCAGCAATTTCATGATTGCTATAGACAATTCAAACATACCCTGTCATAATCATTATTTCACAACTCTAACATCTTTTTTTAATAGGTGATTTAAGTGGTAGAAAACGCAAATATTCCAAGAAAAAAGGTTCTAAAAAACGCAAATTCGCAAGAAAAGGTAGAAAATAATGGGCATTTTCGATGTGTTCCAGATGAATAATAATGTTGTTCTGACATAAAACAAAAATAAAAGCTATCTACTAATTAGTAATTGGCAAAAAACGATTATATGAAATTTAATTTTTCACACAGGATCAAATGGCAGCTATGCAGGCGTAGGCACATTCTCTCGACGCGAGGAGAGCAAACATTTATCCTGCGGTGTTATAAAGATGGGCTATAAAGCAAAAGTAGAAAAACCGAAAATTAATAGATGATTTTTTTTATTTCACAAACCCCGCTGTGACGTATGATTACGCACCTTAGTTGATAATATTATGAAAAAATATTCAGAAATAATGTGTGATAAGAATAAATATTTGTTAGTAAAATTTGATGAAATATATTATTTTTGTAGCGTTTTTTATAGATAACAAAAAATAATAATAAGGTAAATATGAACATTCTTGTGTTGAACTGTGGCAGTTCCTCGCTTAAATTTCAAATAATTGAAACAGATAGCCAAAAAATAAGCTCGAATACGGACAAGGAGCTGGCAAAAGGCTTGATAGAAAAGGTTGGTACTGATGAGGCTATTGTCTCCATTAAAGCGGAAGGCAATGAGGATTATAAGGCTATTATGCCTGTTGCCGACCATAAGGTAGCGCTACATAAGGTTATTGACTGGCTTGGCTTGCCAACTACCAAAATAGCAGGCGTTACCGGATTAAAAGATATTCATGCAATAGGACACCGCACTGTGCATGGCACCGAAAAATTTAACTCGTCCATCATGATAGACGATGCGGTAACACGGGAGCTTGAAGCCAATATCGACCTTGCTCCATTGCATAATCCTGCCAATTTGAAGGGCATATATGCTGCGAGAGAAGTGTTTGGCAACGATGTGCCGCAAGTTGGCATTTTCGATACAGCGTTCCATGCAACATTGCCTAAGCACGCATTCCTGTATGCTGTACCTCTGGAATATTACTATAAATATAAAATTAGAAAATACGGATTCCACGGCACGTCGCACAGGTATATAGGCATACGCTACCGTCAATTAACAGGCAAATCCATTGAAGAGACCAATATTATCTCATTGCATCTTGGCAATGGCGCTTCTATTGCTGCTATCAAAAATGGCCGCTCCATTGATACGACAATGGGATTCACGCCTCTTGAAGGTCTTATGATGGGAACTCGCTCGGGCGATATCGATCCAACAATAATTGAATTTCTGATGAAAAAAGAAAGCCTCTCTATCGAAAATACTATGGCAATCCTGAACAAGCAATCTGGTGTCTTAGGCATATCAGAGATATCTAATGATATGCGCGACCTTGAGAATGCCGTCACCGAGAGAAACAACGAGAGCGCCAAATTAGCTCTTGAAATGTACGCATACCGCATAAAGCGCTATATCGGTGCATATCTCGCTGCAATGAATGGGGCTGACGCAGTATGCTTTACGGCTGGTATCGGCGAAAATGCTGTCGGTATTCGCCACGATGTATGCAAGAATCTGGAATTTTTCGGCATAGAGATTGACGATGTGAGGAACGGCAAAATGATACGTGGCAAAGAGGGACTTATCTCGAAAGATAACACCAAGTTACCGGTATACGTCATCCCGACCAATGAAGAGCTTATGCTTGCGCGCGACACATACTGCATTGTTTCCAGCATTCCTATAAAAGAGTAACACCACATTTCAACACAAGGGCGAGCAATCATCGCCCTTTTTTTTATATGCGGCGAGAATATATGCTATTCTCCTTTTCTGAAACTGTATGATAAATATTTGCTATATTGATGCCGATAAAAAGAGGATAAAAATGTAAGGCAATGAAGATAAAACTTATTCTATCGCTGCTCGCTGCTTCGATACCAAGCATTTATCCAGTGGCATATATTAGTGTTATCATCCGCAACGGCACAGAAACAAGAACCAAAAGCGTAGCAGTGATCAAAGAATAATTAATTTAAAGACATAATTATGAAAAAAATAATAATAACATTAGTCATTGTATTTCTGTTTGGAATACCATTGTATGCTGCTGAATGGGTAATGATGAGGGATAAAGATAAATGTAATGCAGGAAGAATTAGTGTGTTGGATTCTACAGATATTATGGTGGCTATATCTCATGATAGTATGGTAGAAATTTGGAAATCTACTGATGGTGCTGAAACATGGGAGGTGATATATTCTGAATATGGTGCTGCTCCCTGGCCTGATCCTCAGTTTATATTTTCTTTTGGACATCCTGTCAAAAATTACATATATATGCTTCGAGATAACGCAACTTCGAGTAATTCACAAATACACATAAGTAAAGATGAATGCCTTACTTTTGATACAATTTACTTTCCAGACAAGCAAAATCCTCTTCCTTTTATAATTTCGGCAAAGATGTATGATGACTTAGTTGGTTCACTTATTATTTTAGGTAAAGCTGAAGATGGTAAAGATTACGTATCTAGTAATGCTATGGCATACACAGAAGACGGTTGGCAAACTTGGAAAATGTTTAGAGTAGATACAATTTTTAATAGACCAATAGCGTGGAAACAATCCCATTTTTTCTCACCCACTCATTTCGGTTTTTTTGCTCTACGAGGAAGTTATAAAGGATTAGCTGATTGCTCATTTTACTATATGAAAGATAGGAGAAACATGGCATCGCTCTATTATTGAAGGTGTAGAAAATATTGAAAATTTAAATTTGTCTACAATGTTTTTCTTAAACGAAAATATAGGCTGGATATGTGGCGACGAAAAAGTTGGAGTAGGAGATTTAGAATGGGATGTGGTATATAAAACTACTGATGGTGGAGAAACTTGGGAGCTGTTATATAAACAATACATAGATGGTTTTTAAGATAATTCAGATAAAAAAGTTAGTTACGGTTTGACAGATATAGCTTTTAAAGATGAATTAAATGGTATTGCTGTTGCAGGTTGGGGACATATAATACGTACCACTGATGGTGGTAAAACTTGGACACAGGAATTTGCAATTAATCATGCTGAAACTATGTCTAACAACCCTAAACTAGCAATTTCTTATATAGGTTCTAAAGCAATTATCAGTATGGGAGGTGCGTATGGTCTTTTTTGGAAAGAGAAAGAAGACGTTGGAATAGATGAGCCAACGATAAAAGATTTAGGCTATGATATTAATACCAATTACTATGACAACAAATTAGACATTGCCATTGAATCACAATCTAATACAACGGCTACATTAAATATTTATGATGTTTCTGGTTAAAATTAGCTACAAGAACTTATTCATTGAAAAAAGGTATGAATGAGTTTAATTATGGTACTTCAAACTACACAAGCGGAACATATATTTATGCAATTATAATTGACGATACAGTACTGTTGAACGATAAAATAATTATCGTTCGATAGGTTTTATTCATAAACCCGTAGGGATTCAAGAGCTTGAACCCATATATTATTATATAGGAGAAAAATAATGTCAAAATATTCATTATTATTTCTATCAATTTCATAATACAAATATATTAAAAAATTATCTGAATTGTGTGAACAGTAATTAATATAATTAATAATATGTAATCAAATCACAACACGTTGATAAATGTTCAACTGCAGTTATCATTTCAAAGAATCTCAATTCTCTAATATAATTAATAACATAAACTCGAACCATGCCTTTTTTAATAAAATAAATCTTATCAGGCACTTCTTTGTAAATAAAAAAATGATGCTTAATTTTTGCTTTTTTGTTTATTTGCCATAGATTTGGCTGCTCTACAATTGATTTTTCAAGTAACAGCCACAGCTTCTAAAAGAATCATCATCGCTTGAATAATAATTGGTCATCTCACACCTCGTAATATTATTTCTCTATAATCATATCCTCTTTGAATAAAATTTACAAACCTATATTAAAACCATTTTTTATGAAAAAATATTCAGAAAATGGTGTTGTGAATATGGAATATGAAAAAGCCGGTTATGTTTAAACCGGCTCTTCTAAGTTAATGTATTATATCGCCTTATGGCAAGGTTGGTACTATTGTAACGTATGGATGAACAACATTAATGAGCTGTGTAACTGATGAAGTCATCATATCCAACACATAATGAGGTTGTATGCCTAAGAAAATAACGATTAATGCAAGAGGTATAAGAGCCGCAAGCTCAACAGCATTAATGTCGTCTGTCTTATATTTCGTATGTGTAGGGTCCCATGGACCAGCCCATTTGTCATTTAATTTGCCGAAAAAGACCTTTTGTAGCGCCCAAAGCATATAAGCAGCACCAATAATAATACCACTACCTGCAATGATAGTAAGCAATGGGAACGTCTTAAAGCTGCCAATAAACACCATAATTTCGCTTACAAAGCCGCTAAATCCAGGCAAGCCAATCGCTGCAAACCATGCAATCGCTGTAATTCCCATATATTTCGGCATCTTATTAGCAAGCCCACCAAAATCATCCATACAACGAGTGTGCGCTCTATCATATATTACACCCACAAGCAAGAATAACATTGCTGTAATTGTACCATGATTGAACATCTGGAATATCGCACCAGAAACACCTTCGGAGGTCAGTGCAGCAATACCAAGCATTACATAACCCATGTGCGATACAGAAGAATATGCTATCATTTTCTTTAAATCACGTCCGCCAATCTTATGCTGTCCTAATGCACATAAACCACCGTAAACAATACCAATTACACCGATTATAGCTATTGCATACTGGAAATAGGCAAATCCATCAGGAAATATAGGCCAGCATATACGCAACATGCCGTAAGTACCCATTTTCAATAATACGCCTGCAAGGATTACAGATATAGGGGTTGGGGCTTCCACATGTGCGTCTGGCAACCATGTATGAAATGGAAATGTCGGTACTTTGATAGCAAAACCTACGAATAATGCTGCAAATGCTGCATATCGCCAGAACGTGTCTAATCCATAGAATATGGAATCTGGCTTAAATATTTCTATATGTGTAAGTTCGATAAGGTTGAATGTGCCTGTGCTTAGATATAAACCAATCATTACAAGCAAGATGAAAACCGAACCGAAGAATGTATATAAGAAGAATTTGATTGCTGCATATTCGCGTCTCGGACCGCCCCAAATGCCTATCAGGAAGTACATCGGTAATAGCATTATTTCCCAGAAAATGAAGAATAAGAAGAAATCTAAAGAACAGAAAAGCCCCATCATGCCAAGGTCGAGTAACAAATACATAGCAAAATAGCCTTTTTGCGATTTACCTATGCTCCATGATGCGAAAGTCGCAACGAAACATACGATTGCCGTGAGTAGCAGCATTGGTGCAGAAATGCCATCAATACCCATAAAATAATCAACTTTTAAATCGCCAACAATTGGCATACCGCTAAGTTCAATCCATCTAAACTTTTCGACAAATTGCAATGTAGATTCATCTGTTACACCGGGTAGTGTAGTGTTAAAATTCGCATAAATGACAAGAGCCATTATAAGCTGGATACCTGTTAAAGCAACGGTAATCCAGCGGTACATATTAGTAGATTTTTTCTTTTCGTCTTCACTTTTGCCTGCTGGAATCAGTGCTATGACTATCATTCCAATCAACGGCAAAAAGGTTATGAGCGATAAAGGTCCTAATCCTAAAAAAGAAAACATTAAGCCTCCGAGAGATTTTATCTATTTAGTTATGAAAATGCAATGCAGCTAGCAAAAACATGCAAATATACAAAAAAACACACAAATAATAGTCTGCCCGAAAAAGAATATTATTTTCTTACTTGGCATTGTTGATATGTTCCAACTGCAAAATAATAATTTATAGAAATCAACCCCTAATTCCCCAGTACTCAAGTTGAAATTTTTTTTATCGCCAATGCTGCATGCCGGACAAGTCAAAATTTGATGATGAAGCATAATTTTAAATTTTAATAAATTTACAAAAACAAAGATAATGAAAATATAGTTATCAACGCTTATGAGGCACGACTGAAAAATTCGGCAAAGCTTGCCGTTTGCAACCGTTTTCAAGGGCATATAAAACCGCATTGAGCATCTCTAAATTGCTCAAGCTAACATTCCCGCGAATAAACTGGAAAACAATCTGCTTTCTGGCAATTTTATAATACAAATTATACAAAAAAATATCTGATTTGTGTGAACAGAGCCTGAAGAGAATAGGAGAAAAATAACTATGAAAAATATATGTTTTTTATAATGTTTATATTATTTTTTTTCTGAAATAGGTGAGAAGTAGCTTCGATGTTAAGTCAAAATAAAATTAATTTTACTGCAATAATGCTCAAGATTTAGCTCAGTTGTATTTTTCCCTTTTTTCGAGACGCTTATTCATAAATAATTCCTCTAAAATACATAACTGTATGATAACAGATATAGTTACAAAAATAGAACTATACAAAAATATTTATAAAATTTGATAAGTTATGGATAATTTACGTTAGCAAATTATAAAAAAACCACAAACTGGCTGAATCTGTGGTTTAGAGCTTTCTGCGGAGAGGGAGGGATTCGAACCCTCGGAAAGATTGCTCCTTCAACGGTTTTCGAGACCGCCCGATTCAACCACTCTCGCACCTCTCCTATCTTGCGAATAGAACTTACAAATATACAGAAAATTTAAATTTTAATCAAATAAATGGAAAGAAACTTTGATTGAAACGCTTTTTTTGTTTATATTTGTATTTTTTGTGTAAAGTAGAAACTGAGTATTTTATAATAATCTAATGTGGAGAAATTAAATCAATGAAAAGCAAAATTTTGATGCTTATTGTAATTTTTAGTTTTATAGTTTTTGCAACTCCAACCTTACTTTCCCAGCCAAAAGGTTCGCAGGCGGGTGGCAATTTGACTGTAGGAATAGTTGATATTGAGGCGATAGTAAAGGAAATGCCTGAGGCTATTGATGCTGATAAAAAATTGAGTGATATCGGCCAAAAATATAAGGACAGCCTTGCAAAAATGGAAACTAATTTGAAAACAAAATTGGAGGCTTACCAAAAGCAAAAGGCAATGATGTCAGTGGATAAGCAACAACAGGAAGAAGAAAAGCTGCAAAAAGAAAACACTGTTTTGACAACTTTTTATAACGAAAAATTTGGACAAAACGGAGAACTTGCACAAACGCGGGAAAGTTTGTTACAACCAATTCGCGATAAAATTAAAGCGACGATAGAGATTGTTGCTAAGGATGAAAAAATTAATTTAGTGCTTACAAAAGAGGCTGGCACAGTTATGTATGCTGATAGCAAGCTGGATATAACGTTTCGTGTTATAGACAAAATGAAAAGAGACAAGTAAGATACAATTATGAATTTTTATTCATAAATTATTACGATATATTTTGGGGCTTTTTTGCCCCATTTTTTTGTTTATATGTATATTTATTGCTATATTTATAAGTAGTAAATTTAAACAATAAAAATAAAGTGTGATATGAAAAATTTAATATTTGCATTTATTTGCTTTATATCAAGCAATATTTTCGCTTTTTCTGCTGCCGATACATTGGTTATCAATCCGCAATTAACAGATAAGCACATCAATTTAAAGAGTTATAATTTTTACAACTATATTGTTCCGCCGGATAATTCTTTCAAGGAAACGGCTGATAATTCGTTTTGGGGCTTGGAATCCGAGCAATATAAAGCCGAAATTTCGTTGAAATTTCAACAGAATAATCCGTTTTCTTATGCCGATGAATCGTTTGCCCGAGTTGTCGATTATTATAAAGATGCTATTACTGTGAATAAATTTTACAAAAGCAACGGTATGCTTGTTAAATATATTAAATACAAAGGGTTACTCGGAAATGACACTATGATAACATGGAATATGATTTGCGGAAATGATTTATTTGCCTTGGTAATTTTCGCTAAATATCCTGCAAATGAAGATAATAAACTGGCGT
>JAVBOP010000010.1:0-10883 GCA_031550405.1 Kapaibacterium sp. (SeqCode) | reverse complement strand
CAATCCGCTGCTGAAAATTACGGGAACAGACAAGGATATAGAGCTTTGGAATAATATGCCGCCGCTATTTCGCACGGAAACTTTCGTGCGGGTAAAACCCGAAAGCGAGATTGTTTCGACGATGAAAATGAATAATATTTCATTAAAAGATCCTCTAATTATTACTCGCGATTTTCAAAACAAGAAATCGGTGGCAATAATGGGATATGGCTTATATCGTTGGAAATTATTGGGTTACGCAAATGATATTTCAAAAGGCCGCACCGATGTGCCTGATATTTTTGAGATTTTGGTGAATAATGCTTTCCGCTGGCTTTCCGTTCGCGAAAAGGATAAGCAGGTAAATATTCGCACAACCAAAAAGCACTATAATCAGACAGAAAAAGTGGAATTTATTGGTGAGATTTATGATGCCGCCTTTGTTCCGGTGGAAAATGCGGACGTGAATGTGGAAATTGGCAGTGGCGAAAATAAGCGTACAATCACCTTAAATTCCATCGGAAACGGCAGATATTACGCCGGCGTCGAGGGCTTATCGAAAGGCGATTTCCCGTTTACCGCCAAAGCCAGCCTTAGCAGCAGAAATCTTGGCGCAGACAACGGTAGATTTAGCGTTGGCGAGCTTGCAATTGAATATCAAAATCTAAAGCAAAATGCCGCATTGCTAAAATTAATTGCCGACAGAACAAACGGTAAATTTTACAGTTCAAACAACATAAGTTCTTTAATAGAAGATATTTCAAGCAATTCTGGTTTTGTTCCGCGGATGGTAACCAAGCGAAATGAATTTTATCTTTGGAATTGGGTTTGGATTTTATCCGCAGCTATCGCTTGCTTTTCCATCGAATGGATTATTCGCAAGCGCACCGGACTGCTATAGTTCACACGCTACTTCATATAAAGCAGTTATATTGCATAGCTTTACGTAATTTCAAAATATATTTATGGTTGCTGCAGAATGACGATACATTTTATTAAAAAAAATTCATAAATACGAACAAAAAATCCCATTATTTCCTGATTAATAATGGGATTCTGCGCGCATTGGCTGGATGTATGCGATTACCTTGCTATGGCAATATTCTCGGTTACGGTTGAGCCGAGAAACTTCACCCGCAAAGTGTAAGCTCCTGCTCCAAAAGCCGCTGCATCAATGCTGTGGCTGTATGTGTAATCAAACTGGCGGGAATATACCAAATTGCCCGACGCACTGAACAGCTCGACGCTGAAAAATTTGTCTTCGCTGCCAATGGTGATGCCGCTTGACGCCGGATTGGGATACGCCTGCACATTGCTTGACGGGTTCACAACATAAACCTGAACGGTAGTAAATGGCTGCGTCGGCACAGCATTTGCTATCGGGAAGAAGTCGCGGCTCATCATGCTGAACTCCGGACGGTGGTTGTTGCTGTAAACTACCTTAATTTTAAACAACTTACCGGTGTCCTGCGTTGCCGGAATTTCCCATAAATAATAGTTATTATTCACGGGAATATTGCTCGCAATCTGGCTAAACGTTGCCGTTTTGGCATTCCACAGGTAAATATCTATGCTCTTGGTGGTGTCCATAAATGGCTTCGACCATGATATGTACTGCGTGGTGCCGGGGCGCCAAAAGTTGCCGTCCTTGCCGCCTGACGGAATAATATAGTCCGCCTTTAATGAATTATTATTCATAATTGTTGCTGTTACCGCTATTAATGCGATGATTATAATTATTTTTTTCATTGTGTTAGTCTCCTTAGAAATCTCCTAATTGTATTTTAATCCGTGTACCCATAGTAGGAATTATTGACGGTTTGACTTTATATATAGTAGTTATTGTACCATTTGCATCTATTGTCTCAAAGTGTATCACTAATTCTGCATCAAATTCAACATCATAAGCTGAGCGTATTACTTCTTGGTACATATTGTACTGGCCAACACCCCATAGCCGCCAATCTTGTTCAAAAAGCTCTAAGCCACAGTTACTAATTCTGTACTTATTATTAAAATTAGTCATACCTCCATCTTTAACCAGCCAAAAGTGGTTAAATCCAATTTCATCATCGTCAGAACATATTCCTTCTTGGGCTAATTCTTTAGCAAAATCTATTGCTATATTTATAACTGCTGCATCTGTATCTCCTATATATTCTTTTATAATTTGCTTGGCTGTTTCAGTTACAGTTGTAATAACTTCAGTACATGCACTATAAGCATCATCATCTATCCAATGAGTAAAGTGCAATAGTCTTTGTTTATCAAATAAAATATCTTTCCAAAATTGCACATCTGTATTATCAAAATTGCCACAAAAACTTAATGGTGTATATCCGCTGCTCGGATAACGTTTTGCTCCATCTACATTATATACAAACCTTCCTAAGCTATCTTTGCTATAAAGACTATCTATAGATTGAAGAGGCTTGCTATTTAAAATATCAGCTATTGTATATGAATATAGATATACTTCAGCATTGTTGCCATTGTCATCTGAATAATTATGATTAACAAAATTATCATTTTGAATACTTATTCCTGGCGGGCATGTACTGGCTTCAAAAGTCCTGCCAATTGGAGGAATATTTGATAGTGGTTCTGCAATTTGATGATCTTTCCAATAAATGGACATAATGGGATTATCATCTGGGTTGTTTATTAGTATTTCAAACGGTTGCAAATGACATATTGCTGGTTGAAATGCCAAAAAACTACCAGGCGTTACCTGCTCAAGAAGCGTTATTTGTAAAGTTGGGAAACCATGGACATTCATATTGGGCACGACATTCAAGTCACCATAATATGGATATTTTTCCATTGCTGTTGGAATACCATCTATACTTCTCTTAATGGATGTGTTATCAGGTCTTATATGGGTTCCCCAAATAGAAAAATGATCTCGTATTACAATATTATCAATGACAGATTGACTATCAAATTCTTTGTTAAACAAAAATTGTATCTGAGCTGTTTTGCTATGCAGCCCATCTGTTCCTTTTTTCAAAGTCATACCCACCCCTTTATCAGGGTTAGTTAATTCACCTTCCGACCACAAAGGATATCCTCTATCCGGCGAAGCATCATCTATTTTGAAATATTTGAAAACACCTTGATTTGCATTAATTTCTGTTACCCCGATATAATCTAATCTGAATCCTGCTTCTGCTAATAATATATTGCTTTCTTTTTTTCGAATTGTATTCACATTTCTTACAGGCAGGGATAGATTTTCATAGTTAACATGCCCATCGGATAGGTTTATGTATTTTTTGAACTTATATCCGGAATTTTCCTTAAAATATGGGGTTGCAGTGAACGATTCGCCCGAATAAAAATATACAGATGTTTTTTCTCTTGTTGGAATGCGGCATGCTTTTCCTTCGGGTCCGTACTTGGCGACATCAGTCATATCCGCATCATGTCTTAAATAGTATGGCTTTCCGCCATCCGGCTTAAGTGCAAACGATTTGCCAAAAGAGTTCAGGTATGGCTTAAAATATTCGCCACCATCGTTAACAACAGTATGAACATCCGGTTGCCGTTCCGACAGCTCTAATGGCTTAAAGCCGTCAAACTGCATGTATACAACATCGAACGGAGGCACTGCCTTGCTTTTTGGAGATACATTAATATCTTCAATGACAACATCGAACTGGTATTCCATTATTTTTCGGCGAACATGAATTTTTAAAATATTGGAACGATAAAAAGCATCTGCTGTTATCTTGCCTCTAACTTCATTACTGCCTGGCAATGAATAATTGATATGGTAGCGATCTCCCCCAGGATAGCCTTTTGTTACACCAGAAAGATTAGGCTCAATAGTTAACAGTTCATAAACTCTGCGGTTGTCAGATACTAAATATATCTCGTAATCGGAGTTGCTTAAAGAAACCGTATAATCTATTGTAGTCGGTACAGTTGCTATAGCTTTAAATGCTTTTTCATCTGTTGCTGCTATTTTTTCAACACGTGAAAATAAAAAATCCTGCTTGTTAAATATTTGAGTAGGTGATGCAACACCGCCTGTTAAAGTAAGTGTCTGAACAATAGATATAGGATCAATAGCCTTCCCAATTTCCCTACCAACATTTCCATCAATTATTATTTCTACAGAGAACTTATCATTCTCGCTGATTGTAAGCGTTTCCATTTTTTGCTCATAGTGCCCGCCGATTACGACCTTGCCATTCTGTATGGATATGCTTATGTTGCCTCCGTTTGAAGGAGCAGCAACTAAAGATTTGGACGTGGAGCCGGGCATGGGTTTTTGAAGAACTAACCCGCCATTGCCGCCTAAGCTCTGCCCCAAAATATTAGCGCTGACAATCGAGACTGCCGTTGCTGCGGCATGCGGTCCAACATCTCCGCCCGTTGCCGCGCGGACACCTGGAGTATAGTCCACTTCAAGCGGGATATAGCCATACCTTTGGAACGTAAACCTATTGTTGCCTATTTTCAGCAGGCTGCCGCGCACCATTAAGCCCTGCTCATAGTTGGGATAGCTTGAAGCTATTTCCGGGCGCCGCGGCAGATTTATCTCCAGCGTATCAATGGGGTTATATTCGTATCGTCCCCTGATTTTGAGACCATCATTCAAGGCGGCAAGGGCTGCATTACCCTGTGCAGTGCGAAAGAAATTATTGCAATCAAATATCAGCTTCAAATGTCCGCCGTCTTCGCTGATTTCGCCATAAGCGCCTTCGGGAAGCTCCCAGCCTTGAAGGTAATATGCGCCAACCAAAGTCGGCAAGCTCAAATATGCCGTATCGCCCATCTTATAGCGCCTGTAGCCGCCAAAACCTGCATTGCGGCAACTGGCGGGCAGGATTGCGCCTCCGGGATGGTATACATCAACACTTACTATAATCTCATCCGCAACTGTAAAATGGTAATTACCATTGGCGTCAGAATTGCCTAAGTAGCTGTCAAAATGTGTGCTTAGCCAGTAATCACCTCCATAAACAAGCGATGAAACAGGATCTATCTTTGCAGACATACCGCCGTTGATAAGAGTAACATTAATCGGCACAGGGACTTGACCATAGCTAACGGTGCCGTCAGGATTATTGATAACATCGCCAACACGATTTAGCTTAAACATGCCTTGAATCACACTTGATTTTGGCGTAATCGGCTTGTTGAAATTAACCACAATATCATTATTGGCACACCACAAACGCCCGCCTGTCTTATCAAAAGAAATATCGGCAACATGAGTAGGATAGCCTATAGTCGTAAACATATCATAAAACACGGTGTTAAGCAATGTTGAAGTATAACCGTTGGGAGCAGATGTGTTGGGCTGCAAAACAGGGAAATCCTTGAAAACAACCGTGTAACTTTTGCCATTATCAAACGGACGAAGCGGCACTATAGTAAGCAGATTCAAGCTCGAATCGGAGATAAACAGCTTACAGGGCACAGCATACAGATTCAGATAATCCATCGTTTCGTCAAAATGATTGGTCGGTATGATGTAAAACTTCGGCGGCACGCGGTTACCAGAACCATCGTAGCATGAAGGCGATACCTGATAATATTCAGGTAAATCAACAGGATAGAGCGACTGGAATGTCAGCTGCATGGCTGTGCTTACCTCCGTATCGCCATTAGGAAATATCGGCTGTATTATATCAGTTGCATAAGCCGACAAATTTAAGAAAATACCAAACATCAGCATGACAGGAATTTTCTTGACGGTAAATATATTCATCAGAGCCTCCTCTCAAATAAATTAAGGGTTGATGAATCAGTTTTGTTTGTTTTTGTCATTTCGTCTCTCCGAAATTTGTTAATAAAAAAGTGATTTATGAATATTTTTTAATAAATTATATCGTTATTGGTTGTAATGGAAAGTTGTTGTGCAGCAGAACAGTGAAAGGTATTTATGTGTATGTTCACTATTCTGCTGCTATTGCTCTTCGATTTCCTGTATCTCCATTTTCCTTATTTTAAATTTTATTGAATTTTGTAACTGTTTCCTAAGCGCTAATATAACACATTTTTACTACAATGCAAGCATTTTTTTTATTTGTTTTGAAATCCTTCAAAGGCAAAAAAAATTATGAAAATATATTGATTTTTATGTATCGAACCAAACAAGCTGCAAAAAGATACGCATTTTTTACAAATAGAGGTATTAAGGGCATGATTTTGTGAAATCAATCAGTCTGTTGTACAATTAATTGAAAATATATTGATTATAGACTGACATTTTGTGAAATTGATAAATATAAAAAGCGTTATTCCTGTACTTTTGTAGCATTTAATGGTATCTTATAATTTATGAATATTTTTTAATAAACATACTGATTCCAACAACATATCACTTAATTTATTAAGGAATAAATATGAAAAAAGTTATAACATTATTAATAGCATCGGTTTTGTTTTTTGCTAATATGGCATTTGCACAGAACACGCTGTCGCTTGAGACATACAAGATGCTCAAGGAGTATAATGCTGCAAGGGAGGGGCAGGCTAAAACCAAGCTCAAGGCGCAATATAACCTGCTGGGTAAGGAAGACGACATGCGGGCAAAGGTATTTATTATGTTCAATGACGAGTTTGATAAAGCGGAGATAATGAAGCTCGGCGGCATGCTTGGCATTGAAACATCAACTGTGCTTATTGCCACCATTCCTGTCGACAGCCTAAAGCAAGTATCCAATTTGAAAGGAATTATAAGAATAGAGCTGCCTGCAGGAATTAAGCCTGCACTTGATCAGGCTGTGCCTGAGGCTGGTGTTGATGCAGTGCAATCTGGTTATGGTCTGAAACAGCCGTATACCGGAAAAGGAGTTATTGTTGGCATTGCCGATTGGGGCTTTGATTATACGCATGCCATGTTTTCCGATGATAATGGCAATTGCCGCGTGAAGCGTGTCTGGATACCGAGGGATGATATGCTGTATGCCAACCCAGACTACATTAAGAACACTTTGCAATATAGTGCCAGTGATAATACGCATGGTTCGCATTGTCTTGGAATTGCAGCAGGGAGGAATGAAACAGGTATATGCCCCGGCGTTGCACCTGAGGCTGAGCTTGTTACTGTTGAGCTTGGAGGCGAGCATAATATCACTGTGCCTGAGGCTGTACAGTATATGTTTGATTATGCTGATTCTGCCGGCAAGCCAATTGCGGTTAATCTAAGCCTTGGCTCTGTATATCAGACCGAGCCGCATGATGGCAGTAATCCCAAGGATGTGATGCTGAAAGAGATGATGGCAAAGCAGCCGAAAGGCAAATCGGTTATTGTGGCAGCAGGTAATGATGGAACGCAGAATCTGCATTATTTTACATTGTTGAATAACAGCAACAGCTATGTCTTTTCGTATTTTAACCCAACGGGTTATGGCGACCAATCCGATTATAATTCAGGATATATTACTGCACGTTCGGGAGAAGAATTTATGGTGCAGGTTGGGATAGGCAGCCAGTATACAGGATATGTCAATACAAGCACATTTGTATATTCCACAAAAAAGAACGGATTTATTGATACAAACATATATAGCCCTGTAACAGGACGTTACTATAATATATATATGGAGATATATGCTGCTTCGCCATTAAACGGGAAGCCGTATTGCCATTTTATAGTGGGCAATGCCAATGCCGAAGAGGATATAATAGTATTCAATGTCAGTGCAAACAATGCGCTGGTTCATGCGTGGACGACAAATGACATGCAGCAAGTCGGCAAACAGATAGCTGATAATAAGTTTACTCTTACTTCACCCGGCGATATTGAAGATGTTATAACCGTTGCGGCACATATTTCGAAGACATCGTTCTACAAGTATAATTTCTCCAATGGAATGCCGTGCGGCATATATATATCGCGGGAAGAAATTGGAACGCTTGGCGATAGAGCGAATTTCAGTTCGGTGGGCACAACAGCAGACGGCAGAAACAAGCCTGACATATCGGCACCGGGCAGTACTCTTGTTTCGGCATATAACAGCTTCAAGCCGGTAACCACCGATAATGATGAAGAGTGCATTGTCGGTTATTCCAATGCAAATCCTGCCTCATGGTATGCGGCACTCGAAGGCACATCCATGGCTTGTCCAATGGTTACAGGGGTTGTGGCATTGATGTTTCAGGTAAATCCAAATCTAACTACTAATGAAATAAAGGACATATTGCGTGCAACTGCAAAGAATGACATGTTTACGGGCAATGCGAGGCAGAATCACAGTCCATATTGGGGCTGGGGCAAAATTAATGCCCATGCTGTCATAAAATCGCTTGAAGGCAGCGGCATATTGGATAGCAGGGATGATATTTCAGACAGGCTGTCCATATATCCCAATCCAGCAACAGATGGAAATATCACATTAAAATTAAAAAATATTCATAATGCTCCTTATGCTGTGCAGATATATGATGCAGCAGGCAAATTAGTTTTCATAACCTCAATCACTGATATATGCAGGCTGGATTTGTCGCATCTTCCATCAGGCAGTTACACAACTATAGCGGGCAATCAGCTGGAAGCAGCCACGCAGCAGTTTGTCATTATGCGCTGATAAGCAGCCATGTATTGTTTTGTTATTCTATATAAAATTTATTATATTTGGCATGCTTAATAAACAGTAGTATAATTACTTAACAGGAACACTGATATGAAAACTAAAAACACAATTTTATTGGTTATTGCTTTTGCATTTATATGCACAGCAGCAAAAGCAGGGGAGTACCACGATGATGATAAGACCGCTTTGCGCAATTTCTTAATCCAGAATTCTGCATCGCCTGATTACACTAATGGCAATCAATTAGGATTAGACGACGATTATATGGCAATACTTAATGGTACAAACTGGCTGACAGACGAAAGTTGGGTTAGCGAAGTTGATGGACTTACATGGAACGAAGAAAACCCAAAACGTGTAACGGAGATAGATTGGACCTTAATTTATGGCGTCCTTGCAGGCAGCTTGGATGTTAGCGGATGTACGGCATTAACATACCTGGATTGTTCCAGTGGTCTGGGGCAGCATCGACTTACAAATTTGAATGTCAGCGGTTGTGTATCATTAACCTATTTGGGTTGTTATGGCAACCAACTCACCAATTTGAATGTTAGCAGCTGTACCGTATTAACAGACCTATATTGCTATGAAAACCAGCTTACGAGTTTGGATGTCAGTGGCTGTACGGATTAAGCAATTTAGCTTGTTATGATAATCAGCTTACCAATCTTGATGTCAGTGGCTGCACAGCGTTATATCGTTTGGATTGCTATGAGAACCAGCTTACCAATCTTGATGTCAGTGGCTGCACAGCGTTATATCGTTGGGATTGTAATAATAATCAACTTGAGAGCTTGGATGCATCGCAGAATACAGTATTGGAAGTTTTAAGCTGCACAAACAATCAGCTAACAAGTTTACATGTACCGCAGAATGAGGTATTGCAATATCTATTTTGCGATACTAACCAATTAAAATTTTCGACATTGCCATTACCTAAAGAACAATATCTGTATTATGTTTACTCCCCACAAGACACTATACAAGGCGGAGCTATAGCATATTCGAGCGGCATTGACTTAAGTAGCGAGTATAGCATTGACGGCAATATTACTAATTTCGCGTGGTATGATGTTACAGGTGGAGCTGAAACACCAATTACTCTTGCTGGCAATAACGGCATCTTTTCGCTTGATGCGTCATATTCCGGAAAGACACTTATATGCAAGCTGGTCAATGCCACTTTTTTCAAATTTATATATAACCCTCTAATATATCAAGTTACACTAATAGGTGATGTTAGCATAGATGATGATTATGAAAATTTATTCATAAATCTATATCCTAATCCAAGCAATGAGATGCTGACAATCAGCAATATTGATAACAAAATATTTAGGAATATCTCATTGTTTGATATGGCGGGCAAGCTGTTAGCGGCATATAGCAATATAGATAACTCCATATATAGCATAGACATATCGGCATATCCAAGTGGCACATATATATTGAATATCGATGGAAAGACGGTCAGATTTGTGATTGGCAGATAATGGCAAAAATTGTAAGGGCGTATGATGTTATACCCTTTTTTATAACAAAGTATACTAATGCACATGAATATGAATATGAATAACTTGTTAATATATCTTAAAGAAGAAAAGTTGGCAAAACGAAAAGGCGGATTATATCACAAAACGCAAATAAACCTTGCCTATAATTCAAATCGAATAGAGGGAAGCAAGCTGACCGAAGAGCAAACTCGATATATATTTGAGACGCGTACTATCGGTTTTAAAGACCAGGAAGCTGTGCCGGTCGATGATATTATCGAAACTTCTAATCACTTTATAGCATTTGATTATTTGCTTGATACGATTGATAAACCTCTTTCAAACGAGATTATAAAAGTGTTTCACCGTATTTTGAAAATAGGAACATCCGATTCAACAAAAGAATGGTTTTGCGTGGGCGATTGGAAAAAAATGCCTAATGAGGTTGGCGGAACAAAAACTACTTTGCCCAAAAATGTGGAAACCGATATGAACACACTAAACGGTTGGTATAATTCATGTAAAGAAATTTCTTTTGAAAACATTGTTGAATATCATTATCGTTTTGAAAAAATCCACCCGTTTCAAGACGGCAACGGCAGGGTTGGGCGCTTGATACTATTTCGTGAATGTTTGAAAAATAGCATAATTCCATTCATTATTGATGATGCCCACAAGCAATTTTATTATCGTGGCTTAAAAGAATTTGCCGACATGCGAGGCTATTTGATAGATACTTGTCTTTCGGCACAAGATACATATAAAGAATGGGTTAAATATTTTTATGCAGATTTGATGAAGGAGTAAATTGCATAAAAACACACAAATTATTAAAATAAATTCATAAATATAAGGCTAT
>JAVBOP010000214.1:0-15488 GCA_031550405.1 Kapaibacterium sp. (SeqCode) | reverse complement strand
AAGCCGAGTGAAATTAGAATTACGCTTATAAGCGTTTTGTTTTGTCTCATTAAGACCTCCGTTATTTAAATTAAAAGATTTGCAAATTTGTAACGCATAATGTTATCTCTTCTGTCAATTCTTTGTAACCGTTTTTTTTTGATGGTTACGGCGATATTGCCATTCCTTAAACGCAAAACTATACCATAATGATCTATGTGTGCAAACAGTTCTTTTTATTTTTTTTGAAATCCCTCAAAGGCAAAAAGAATTTATGAAAAAATATTCATAAATGAAGTTGTGTTAGGAATAAATCGCAATTATTAGGTATTTTTGTAGCTTTGTTTATTATTAATACCAATAGCTGTGTAATGCAAGATAAACTTTGGACACGAGATTTTATATTGATTTTCATAACCAATTTCTTGATGTCGGGCGCTTTCTATCTGCTAATGCCGACCCTGCCGCTATATTTGACCGCAACGCAAGGCTTATCGGAAGCTAGTGTGGGCGTCGTGCTGGCAACATACACTTTGGCAATGCTGCTGGCTCGCTCGTTTTCGGGGTATTTGGTGGATAAGTTTCCTCGCAAACCATTATTTATGCTGGGCTTGTCATTGTTCACGCTCACATTTGGCGGATATATATTTGCCATAACTATTATTGCTTTCATGGTGTTGCGATTTATACACGGCATAACATGGGGTATTACAACGGTATCCGGCAGCACAATTTCCATAGATATAATACCTTCATCAAAGCGCGGTCAAGGTGTTGGTTTATATGGACTTAGCAATAATCTATCTATGGCTGTTGCGCCATGGATAGCAATAACAATATACAACGAATTTGGCTACACCACACTCATTATCAGCAGCATAACAGCAGGCGTCCTGTCGCTGCTAACTGCATTATTTATAAAAACTAAGCCGCATCCGCCTGTCGAAAAAAAACCAATATCATTAGATCGCTTCATACTCGTAAAAGCGCTGCCCGTAAGCCTCAATCTCATCCTGTGCTCTGTGTCCTATGGTATGATAGTATCTTATGGAGTATTATACGGCAAAGAAATTGGGATTGATAATGCAGGTATCTTATTTATTTTCATGGCATTAGGCATAGGAATATCCCGCATAATATCCGGCAGGTTCGTAGATAGAGGCTATATGCACCGCATTGCCGTGTTCTCAATAGCGGCTCTAACACTGGCTTTAGTGATATTTTCGCTTGTGCATAACGTCGCAATGTTCTACAGCATGTCGCTACTGTGCGGAGTGAGTTTTGGCACGATGATACCAGCCTTCAACACGCTGTTCGTCAATATGGCGCACCATAACCAGCGCGGTACGGCAAGCTCCACCTACTTAACATCGTTCGACGTCGGCATGGGTATTGGCATGCTTGTGGGCGGCTTCATGGCATCAAGGGCCGGACTGTATGCAGCATTTCTGCTTAGTGCCGTTTTCAGCCTTATCTCTGTGCCATACTATCACTTCATTTCCAAACCCGTATACGAAAGGCACAAGATAGAGCACTGATGATTTATGAAATAAAATTCATAATACTGCAGGTTATAATCGCTAATAATAGCAGTTATTTATCGAAATCTAAATAGCATTATTGCTGTTTACAGGGTATCATATATGCTGAGGTAGTTCATATATCTTGCTTCTGATATTTTGCCTTCCTGAACAGCCGCCTTCACGGCACAGTGCGGTTCATGCGTATGCGTGCAATCGGTAAATTGGCAGTCATAAAAATATTCTAAAAACTCATCAAAAAATAAAGCGAGCTCATCTTTTCGCAAATTCCAAATGCCAAATTCCCGCAGACCCGGAGTGTCTATTATAGCGGTATTATCATGTAAGCTGTAGCGTTTAGAGAAACTTGTAGTGTGCAAGCCTTTGTTCGTATATTCGCTAATTTCGTTGACAGCCTGCGCCTTGTAGCCTATCAAATTATTAAGGAATGTCGATTTTCCCGCACCAGAAGGACCAGAAATAACGCTTTCTTTGTTTTTCAATATTTTTTTTACTGGTTCTATGCCCTTGCTATTCAAAGCACTTATGAAAAAGCATGGCAACTTATAATCTTGAAATATTGAATAAATATCCTTTTGCTCTACATTATTTACTAAGTCCATTTTATTTATACATATTATGGGATTTACAGTGCCCAATTTGGCAGCAATGACATACCGCTCAATCATGCGAGTATTAAGGGCAGGTTCTACAGTGGAGAAAAATATAATTAAATTATCCACATTTGCTGCAAGTATCTGTTCTCTATTATGGTTAGAAGGATCTGTCCGTGATAAAATTTGCTTGCGCTCATCAATTTTGATTATAGAGCCGAGCGAATCACTGGTCGTAATAAACCACACGTTATCACCCGCTGCAATCAGATTGGAAAGGTTGCTATTACGCGAAATAATCGCTCCGGCAGGCACGCAGCTATAATGTATTGTCGTATTATTTTCTGAGGTTTCCACAATCACCTGATTGCCAACAATGGAACAGACTTTGCCATATTTAGCATTTGGCGGAATTTCTCCAACTTCCTTTAATAACGTCAAATTATGAGTTCTTGTTCTACGTATGGGAATTTGTTTATGTGGTTCAATGTTGCGTAATTTATTAATTATTTTCCTCAATCTTCCAGTTTTATTTTCACAAAAAAATACCTCCATAGTTTATGAATTTATTTTCATAAATCATGTTAGCGGTTGTTGATGCTTATTAGTGCGTATAAACCTATGTAAATTAATGATATTAGAGATAAATTCCGAGGCGTTGCCTAATGGCAATTGTGTTGCAGCATCACTTTTTGCAACAGACGGATTCGGATGCGTCTCAAAGAATATACCATTGATGCCGGCTGCAACAGCAGCGAGAGCAAGAGCAGGAATATATTCAGGATTTCCACCTGACTGTGCGCCAATCGAAGGCTGCTGCACAGAATGGGTTGCATCGTAAATCACGGGATAGCTGAACTTCTGCATAGAAATTAGCGAGCGAAAATCGACCACCAAATCGTGGTAACCAAAAAACGTGCCGCGCTCCGTAAGCCAAATTTGCGAATTGCCATTTTCAGCCACTTTTTTTGCAGCCTTTTCCATATCATTTGCAGCCATAAATTGCGCTTTTTTGATATTTATTTTTTTATTTGTTTTAGCGGCAGCAATCAGCAAGTCGGTTTGACGTGCCAAGAATGCCGGTATTTGCAAAACATCTACATATTCTGCTGCTATTTCAGCTTCAGCTGGCGAATGGATATCCGTCAAGATTGGTAAATTATATTTAATTTTAATATCGGCAAGCCACTGCAAGGCGCGCAAATCACCAACGCCTATAAACGAATCATAGCTTGTCCGATTTGCCTTGCGATACGACGCCTTAAAATACAGTTCTACATCTGCAAACTGCTCGCAGATTCCCTTCAAATGGGCTGCTGTCTCATGAAGCATTTCTTCTGATTCAACAACGCATGGTCCCGCAATTATTATAAATTTATCCATAATTACTGCAAATATAATGAATTAATTTGTATGTAAAACAACGCATGGTCAAATTGATATTTTCAAAAACCAAGAATTGCATTTGCTTCTATAGCATCGATCCTGCATTGATTTAAAAAGAGTAATTACAATATAATATTCACAAATTAATAACACAGACAGGAGAATCGATATAGTGGCGTATTATCCTTTTTTTGTTAATTTAGCCAATTATGAAAATTAAAGTTATAACAATTGATTTTTGGAATACCTTGTTTGATTCGCAAGATGGTTTTTTACGTAACCAATCACGTTTAAAGGTACTTTTTGATACACTCTTCGATATGAATATAGAGTTTGATGAAAAAAAATTAATAAATGTATTGAAATATTCATGGCAATACTACAATAATATATGGCAAAATATGCAACGAACTCCTGACGCTAGAGAAATTTTGTCGCATATTTGGGAGAAAATGCACTTTTCAAATAATCCCGCAGCGCTTGATTATATTGTTGATTTTTTTGAAAAATCGATTTTATATTTTCCGCCTGATTTACAGCCATTTGTAGAAAATATTTTGCCAGAATTAAGTCAAAAATACCAATTAGCTATAATTTCTGATTCGGGATTCAGTCCGGGGAAAATTATGCGTAAGTTGATGCAAAATAAGGGGATTGACAAATATTTTTCTACATATAGTTTTTCTGATGAGACAGGTTTTGCCAAACCTCATAAAATTGCTTTTATGGCAGCGCTTGATGCCTTAAACTGTACACCAGACAACGCTCTTCATATTGGCGATATTGAGCGAACAGATATTCTTGGGGCTAAAAGCATTGGGATGAAAGCAATTCGGTATGATGGCGATCCTGACTCCGAGCTGGCTGCTCAAAAGCCATTAACAAGCGTTGCTGATTATATTGCCAAAGACTGGAATGAAATTGAAAGAATAATTAATAATTTTTAGCGATGTAAGCATATTAAATTTAACGGGATATCAATGTTCTTTTGTTTTATATGATAATATATGAATTGTAACACATATAGCAATAATAAATAATAATATTTTAATATATATGCAAGATGCTACGAATATTGCTGAATATGCGATTGTTAGCCACAACAGGGATATGGATGCAACTTTTGTTTTTAGTGGTATGCGTTTATTTTCGCGAAAATCTTTTATATAAGCTCCTATGTATTTATGCGACATAAGTTTGTCGTACAATTTCGCAGAGCCTCGCATATAGCAGAATGCTGTCAGGAGTAAAAACGGAGTTGTTGGCAAAAGTGGCAAAAATACCCCTAAAATGCCTAATATTAGAGATACGCTGCCTAATACTATATAAAATATTTTCACTTACTCTATTCTAATATTATGTTTATTGTTTGCAAAGATAGCAAGATTGCGTATAAAAAACAAGGCATTGCATATTTTTCAAGCATACATGCGGTAATTATTATACATATTTCGAAAACAGGGGAAAATGGAAATTTTGATAGCTCATAAATGCAAGTTTGCTCAATTTTTCAAGAAATGTTACCGTATTGAATGCTGGATTAAGTTTATCTGCCCATTTGCAGGGTAAAATAATAAATATCTGCTTGTGTTATGTATTCAAGCAAATTTAATAATCATAGGTGTTGGTTGAAATTAAAATTTGGATATATATTAAAAAGTGCGTATTTTTGTATTCCTATAATTTAGTGTGAGGCGTCGCCAAGTGGTAAGGCACCGGGTTTTGGGTCCGGCATTCGTAGGTTCGATCCCTACCGCCTCAGCTTTTTCAGCAAAAACAGCAAGTCCAATGCAAGATTTAAAAATTGCGACCGGTCGTTCAAATATCCCATTAGCAGAGCGAATAGCAAAACATCTCGGAAAGGAATTAACACCAACTTCTATACGTAACTTTAGCGATGGCGAGATTTGGGTAAAATTTGAAGAAAATATTCGGGGAATTGAGTTGTTTATCGTGCAATCAACAACGGCTCCGGCGGATAATATTATGGAACTGTTGATGTTGATAGACGCTGCCAAGCGTGCTTCGGCAAAGCGGATAACGGCAGTTATTCCATATTTTGGGTATGCGCGACAGGACAGAAAGGATCAGCCACGAGTTTCTTTGACTGCTAAATTAGTTGCCAATCTACTGGTTAATGCAGGTGCCGACAGGATATTGGTTGTGGATTTGCATTCATCGCAGATACAAGGATATTTTGACATACCGGTAGATCATTTATATGCTTCACCTGTTATTTTCAAAAAACTGGTTGAAATGGATTTGCAGCCACTTGCAGTGGCCTCGCCTGATATTGGCGGAATAAAAACAGCTAGGGCTTATTCTGAAAAGCTAAACGGCTCTTTGGTATTGGTCGACAAACGCCGTCCAGCTCACAATATCGCTGAAATTACAACTATCATTGGCGATGTGAAAGATAAAAACATTTTAATAGTTGACGATATGATAGACACAGGCTCAACTTTTATAAAATGCGCAGAAGCCTTGAAAGACAAGGGAGCAAGGGATATATATGGTGTAGTTGTACATCCGGTTTGTTCAGGAAAAGCGATGGAACTTATTGAAAATTCTTATGGAATAGACAAGCTCTTCGTTACGGATACCATTCCTTTGAAAAAAGACTTGGATAAGATAGAGGTGATTTCATTAGGCGAATTAATAGCGGATGCCATTCACAGAACTTATGATAATCGCTCCGTCAGCTCGCTTTTTGATATTGCTAGATAATCGCAGCGCACAGCGAATGAATAAATGAATATTATTAAGGAAGTTATATAAATTATGTTACAAGAAATAGCTTTAAAAGCAAACAAACGAGAATCAGGAAAACAAACTTCTAAGAAAATAAGAAAAGAAGGTAGTGTGCCGGGAGTTTTCTATTCAAAAGGGCAGGCAGCAATCAATATATCAGTAAATGCTCTCGCTCTTAGACCGGTCGTTTATACTTCGCATGTAAAAGTTGTAAATTTGGAAGTTGATGGCAATACTGAAAAGTGTGTGCTAAAGGACGTTAAATTCGATCCAGTTACTGATAAAATTACGCATTTTGACCTGCTTGGCATATCTGATGATAGAAAAATTTCTATAGAGGTGCCTTTTGAATTTGTTGGAGGGCAACCCATAGGTGTTAGAAAGGGCGGTACTTTCCAACAAGTCTTTCATAAATGTAAGATTTCATGTCTGCCTAAATATATTTTAAGCTCATTAGAAATTAATGTAGGGCAACTTGATGTGGGGCAATCAATTCATCTAAAAGACTTGTCTTTTGAAGGTATCGAATATGAAATACCTGCTGATTCATTAATTTGTGCTGTCAATATACCAAGAGGTAAAGCAGGTGAAAGCTTAAGAGAAGAAGCCGCTGCCGCACAAGGATAAAAAAAACAGTATTGATATAAATCAAGAAGCCTGCTAAAAACAATTTGGCAGGCTTTTGTTTTGTATGGAAAATTGACAGCTATTTGCCGATTCCAAAAATAGCTTTGGTTACGTGCATTGCCATTTCAGGATTTTCTTTCAGTCGGCGAGTCGAATAGCCATACCAGTCTTCACCAAAAGGCACGTAAATCGTTAAATTATGACCAGCTTGCAATAGCTTGTTCCTGCGTTCTTCGCGTACGCCAAGCAGCATTTCAAAATGGTATTGTGTGTTATTCAATCCAATTTCTTTAATACGCTTTTCCGCATATTGAATTAGCGGCTCATCGTGCGTTGCGATAGCCGGATATGCTCCATTTGGAATATTATCCAGTATTAAATCTAACAATTTCTTATAATTATCACGAATAACCTCTTTCCCTTTAAAAGCAATATCAGCGCTCTCAACATAAATTCCTTTGCATAAGCGTATGTTGGGCTTCAAATCAAGAATGGATTTAATATCGCTTTCCGTGCGCTTCAAATACGCTTGCAAAACTATGCCAACATTGTCATATCCATCCTCCACCAACCGCCTATACAGAGTCATTGTTTTATCGGTATAAGGCGAATTTTCCATGTCAATGCGACATCTCTGCCCCAATTTTTTAGCCTTGTCTATAAGTATTTTAATGTTTTCATATCCAAATTCTGTATCAATACCAAGTCCGCAAGACGTTGGTTTTATTGATAGATACGAATTTAAATTCTCAGCTGCGATTGCATCAATAACGGAAGACGACATATCCCTTTCATGGATAGCTCGACTTTTATCGGTAACAAATTCGCCGAGAGCATCAATCGTGGTTTTTCCGCCAAGTTTGGCAAAAGATTTGGAAACCCGCACCGCATCGTTAAGCGTCAGACCAGCAATATATTTCTTTCCAAAAAGCCACACAAGCTTTTTCGGCATCAAAGGAATCGAAGCAACTATAATTTTATTGAGCATAATTTATTTTGTAAGAAATGTTTGAATACAAATTAAGCATGCAAATTTACTAAAAAAAACATAAATAATATAATTGAATTTTTTATAAGATAGTAACATTAAAGTCTTTTTATTTAAAAAACATTATTGATGTTTGCTTAATTTATTTTTGAAAGCAATAAATGCTTTATTTAATGCGGATGTAAAGCGTGTAGTGGTGTTGAGAGGCTTGGATACGATTTCAAGTGCGCTTTTAATAGGCGCTCCGAGTTGATTAATAGTTTCAAACATGCTGGCAGCTTCGTTATCCAATGTGGCAGTCAATGTTTTAGTTTCATCAACCATCTGCCTTATATGTTCCAAAGTAGAGACTGTCTCAACCTTAATATCATCAACGTGCTGCAATAGCGCATTTAGTACAGGATTAACGTTGTCAACAGTGGTATTAATTGAATTTTTTACCTCGATAAAATTTTGTTTAATATCATCAAGTTTTTCTTCTGTGTTAATGACAGCCTTTCGCAAGGTTAGAGCAAGACGGATTAAAATCACTGCCAATACAGTAGAAAATCCCAGCAGCAAAATTATTAACACATCTTTAAGCAAATGTAAATACATAATATTAGCAAATAAATAAATTAAAAATGAGCAAGAGATATATTTCCCTTGCCCATGAAAGTTATAGCCTTACTTATTATTATTGTTCAATTCAGCTTTAAAAGCTTCTGAGCCAGCTTTGGCAGCCTCTTTTAGATTTTCAAATCTATCCTGCACAGTTTCCTTCGAAGTGGAAACTTTATGTTTTGCGTCGTCGAGATATTCATTCGCAACTTCAATCATGCTGTCTGCCTGCCTTCTGGCTACATTTATAATATTTTGAGCTTTTGATTTGCCTTCTTGAATGGAATTTGTAACATAATCAGCGGCTTTGTCATAAATGTCTGTAGAAGTATCAACTATATCCCTGCGTAGTTCTCGTCCGCTTTTAGGAGCTAAAAGCAATGCTGTTATGGCTCCAACAGCTCCACCAATCAATGTTCCAAGAAGGAATGATTTGTAATTTGAATTTTCGTTTAACATGGCTTAATTTCCCCTTAATAAATGAATATTTTTTAATAAATTATTGTTATTGGTTTATTTTGTGCTAATAATATCATTTCCGATATCTGACGAACGGCACCATTTCCACCGGGAAAATCCAGAATGCAATCAACAACTTGCTTTACTGTTTCTACGGCATCAGATGGGCAGGCAGAAAATCCGACAGCCTGCATTGCCTCTATATCGTTGACATCATCGCCAATATATGCAATTTCATTAAATTTAATTTTAATTCTTTCTAAAAGCTCGGCTAAAGAATCAAGTTTGCGATGTGAACCAATAATTTGATGAGTAATATTTAATTTTTCCGAACGCTTCACAGGAATAAGCGAACTGTCGCTTGTTATAATCAAACTCTCAATATTGCTTTGATTTAGCAGCGTAACTGCCATTCCATCGTGAACGGAAAAGCGCTTCATGAGCTCGCCATTTAACGAATAATAAACTCCACCATTTGTCAATGTGCCATCCACATCCATTGCCAACAATTTTACTTTAGCAAGTTTTTCAGAAAAATATTTGTTCATTAATATATTAATTTATGAAATCACACTGTTATCAGTCATGATTTAAATATTTACGAATAATTATAGCGTTTGTTTAAAATATACGGAATATCGCAGAGTATTATGAATTTTTTTTTCATAAAATTTTCGTATATATCAAAGCCATATTTTGCAAAGTTGTCGAAAAAACCGGAAAACCATTCGTTTAATAAAATGCCGTTATTCTTCGATTCTGCAATATCATTTTTTTCCATAATTCCGCCTGTTCTTATGCAATGAAATTCTTTTGATAATGCTTTGGATTTTATATGATTTACAGCAATTTTGCATAATTCCAGTGAGTTATTTCGTAAAATCTCGCCACTCAAACCACCACCAAAAGTTTGTGTAAAATATTGAAAAAAGCGTCTGTCGAGAGCGTCAATCTGGTTAATATATTTTTTATAATTTGTAGATGTATTTCCAAAATTTATACCATCAAATCCGTAATCTACAAGAATATCAATAAGTTGCGGTATTTGCTCCATATTTGTATCATTAGAAAATTTGACAATAACTGGCAGGTTCCGAGTGCGATTCCGCAAACATTTATCATATATATACTCAAGTCTGGTTGCCAGTTCATACTGCATATTTTCAGCAGGCGCATGAGCGACATTCGGGCAACTTTCATTTAATTCGATAAAATCAACTTTTGCCTTATCATATAGCATAAATCCAGAGCAAATACCGTTAAGCTGTTCAATTTGTTTGAGTTGCGGGTCAGCGGCAATACTTGCTCCTACAGGACAGTTTTTAATCTTTTCTATGCGAGATAATTTTTTAGCAACTTCGGCATGTCCTTTGTTCGGCAGTCCCATCCAATTCGAGGCGGCTTTCGAATGAGGATAATATATGAACGGATGATTGACACCATTGCGCTTATTGCCATCTCGCGGAATTGACGTAGTTGTACCTGCAAGATATGCGCCTGCACCCATATTGGCGCAAACGTTATATCCTTCGCCATTTTTGAACATTCCGGCGGCATTGAACAGCGCACAGTTGAAATCAATATCCCATAATCTTATCTTCTCAGATTTATGTAATTCGCGTTTTTCAATGGCTTCGTTAGATATTGCATGAATGATTATACTGCGTGCACTGGAATAGATTTTCGATATTAATTCAGGTGAAAATAAAGTAGTAAACGGGCGTAATTTTCCTTCAATGGATGCAATGTATTCTATGGCTTTCATAATGGCTTAGCCCTATTTAGCAAGTAATTTTTATAATCGCAATCAGGCAAATTATTTACATAATCAATATATTTTTCATAGGTTATGAAACCCGCATTTAAAGCTGCTTCTTCCGGGCTTCCGATTTTCAGACCTTGACGCTGCTCAATGGAAGCTATCAAATTTCCAGCGCTGAGCAAAGATTGTGGCGTTCCGCAATCAAGCCACGTCAAACCTTGACCAATTTTACAAATCTCTAAAGTCTGATTTTCTAAATAATAGTTATTTATATCGGTTATCTCAAGTTCGCCTCGAGCGGATGGAATTAGATTTTCTGCAATATCAATAACAGATGTATCATAAATATAAAATCCGGGCACGGCATAATTCGAAATAAAAGCTTGCGGTTTTTCAATAATCTTCACTGGGTTATTGTTCATATTGTATTCTATCACGCCATATCGTTCAGGTTCATTAACATAAATAGCAAATATTGTTGCTATTTGATTATGTTTTATCGCAGTAGAAAACACATCAAAATTCCCATAAAAAATGTTGTCTCCGAGAATTAAGGCAACATTGTCATTGCCAATAAAATTCTTGCCAATAATGAGTGCCTCTGCAATACCTTTTGGCGCCGCTTGCAAGGCGTAGTTTATTGATAAACCAAGTTGTCTGCCGTCACCGAATAGCTTTTGATAAAATGGCAATGTATCGCTGTTTGAGATAATTAAGATATCATTAACTCCGGCAGAAATAAGAAGTGAAAATGGATAATAAATCATCGGCTTATCGTAAACAGCGGCAAGTTGCTTGCTATACAGCGCAGAAATTGGATAAAGCCGAGTTCCAGCTCCTCCTGCCAATATTATGCCTTTTGTCTTCTTCACCTGTATTTCCCTGCTTAATTAATACGCTACACAATATACGAAAAATATTGTAAATCGGCTCGCCTTCTCGTTCAGACCTGATGAATATTCTACAATGGCGACTATTCCACATGCCTTCTCTCGCCAAAATATATCTTAAACCCCATAAACACATGCGATTATCCTGATAAAAATATTGCGGCACAGTACTTGTTTTATGTTTTGCAGGGAATATATCTATGAACATAATGACAAAAATACTTAAACTCCTGCCAATAATTATTTTCGCTTTGGCGCTGCAACAGTCTCTTACTGCCCAGTCGAAGTTTTCAAAAGAAACTATAACTAAAGCAATAGAGCAATATGTACAGGCTAACGCAGACTGCGAAACTAAGGTCAGCATACAGCAGACACTGCAAGCGTTCCTGTTCAAAGAAAGCGGGGTGAAGGCAATGTTCTCTCATGATGGAGAACTGCGCGGACTGTGCAAAATAAATATCAGCTTCCTTAAAAATAATGAAACGATAGAGAGCCATGATATTCGCATCAAAGTCAATCTTATGGCGCAAGCGCCTGTAGCTAATAAATTCATTGCCAAAAATACTGAAATAACAGGCGAAGATATTACTATAACCAAAACCGACGTAACCCAGATAGATGCAAAATTAATACCGGATAAGGGAGAAATTATAGGCAAAAAGGCTAAAACAGGCATTGTGAAAGGCGGAATTATAACAAAAGCAAGCATACGCTCGAGCGAAGACGTGTATATCAAAAAAGGGAGCAGGGTCAATATTCTGCACTATGCGGGCGCAATATGTATTAAATCAACTGGTTTTGCGCTTCAAGACGGTTCGGTCGGCGACATCATCAAGGTAAAAAAAGACAACTCCAATACGCTCGCCGGTTTTATTGCCGAAGACGGAAATATTATAATTGAAGACAATCAAATCTTGGGAGAACGAAAATGAAGCTGCAAAAGCATGCAATATTATCCATACTGCTTATAATGGCAACCACACCTCTTGCGGCGCAGACAACAACCGACACCGCAAAGGATACGGCAGGAGGAAAACAAAAAACAACAGCCGGACTGCGAAAATTAGACGCCGTACGCCAGCGCTCATTATTCTCCGATTATAAAGCAATGGGCATCGGAGATGCCGTAACTGTGCTTATAGTAGAAGAAACAGAAGCCGGAAATTCCGCTGGAGCAAACGAAAACAGAAACTCAAACCTCAAAGCTGGCGTGGGAGTGGGCGTAAACGGAACGACAACATTCGACGCCGATGCAGGAATATCATCCGGAAATACTTTCTCAGGCTCCGGCTCAAATTCCCGCAAGGAATCCATTCGCTCGAAGCTGAGCGCACGAGTGGTCGATGAGGACGAACGCGGAAATTATATTGTCGAAGGCAACCGCAGAACAAAGGTAAATGGCGAGGAACAAACTATAACTTTACGCGGAGTGATACGCCCCGCCGACATCCGCTCGGATAATTCGATTTACTCCTATAACATAATGGATTTGGAGCTGTATGTAGACGGCGAGGGAAACGTAAGCAAAATGCAGCAGCCGGGTTTATTTACCCGCTTCTTCCGCATGTTATTTTAATTACATACGGAAGAAAATAAATTTACAGCATGACATACAAGTTCCCTGAGCCTGTCGAAGGGAATGTGATATCAGGGAGAAAATAAAATTACATACGGAAAAAAAATTCCCCTTCCCTGAAGGGGTGGCAGCTGCAAGCTGACGGGGTAGTTTTTACATACTGATGAAAAAATTCTGGGATAAGTATCTGAATCAGGATGCTCAAGATTGTAGGATTTGCCGGATACTAATCCCGAAAATCTTTTAATCCGCTAAATCCTGATTCTGACAGGGAGCAATAAAAATTACAGCATGACATACAAGTTCCCTGAGCCTGTCGAAAGGAATATTACATACTGACGAAAATAAAATTACAACATAGTGTACAAGTTCCCTGAGCCTGTCGAAGAGAATATTACATACTGACGAAAATAAATTTACATACTGCTGCCCTTCGATAAACTCAGGGAGCAGTAAAAATTACAACATAGTGTACAAGTTCCCTGAGCTGATCGAAGGGAATATTACATACTGACGAAAATAAATTTACATACTGACGCAGCAAAAATTTCATACGGGAGAAAATATTTTTTCATCGGTATGAAAATAAAATTACATACGGACAAAAATAAAATTATATGAAGATGAAAATTACAATACATACGCTTTTTATTGCGGTACTGCTGGCGGCAACAAACCTGTATGCCGTCAGAATAAAAGATATAGCAAGCATATCGCTGCCCGGACAGGGTGAAATTCCCAATCAGGTAACTGGCTATGGGCTTGTAACAGGCTTGAACAATTCGGGCGACAATATGCAAAGTTCTTTTACTTCGCAGTCCGTTGTCAGCATGCTTAAGCGGTTTGGAATTACAACTCCTGCCGCAAATCCCAGAGTTCGCAACGTTGCAGCTGTGATGATTACCGCTACAATTCCAAACTATCTAAAACGCGGCGCAAAGGTCGACGTTATCGTTTCAGCTATCGGCGATGCGAAATCACTTCAAGGCGGCGTGCTTATATCAAGTCCGGTTACAGACCAGTCAGGCAATATAATTGGTATGGCGCAAGGAGCGCTGACGGTAGGCGGATATGAATATAATTACGGCGGGTCGCAGGTTCGGAAGAATGAGACAACAACGGGACGCGTGCAGGGCGGGCTTATTTTGGAACGGGATATAAACGAGAATATAACCTTTGGAAATCAGCTGCAAATCAATCTAAACGAACCTGACTATACTACCGCAAATAATATAGCCGTCGCAATTGGCGGTGGAGCAAGTATCGTTGATGCAGGAACGGTTGTCGTCGATGTTCCGCAAGGCACAACGCCTCAACAGTATATAGCGCAGATAGAAGGGCGCAGCGTGCAGGCTGATATGCCTGTGGCGAAAGTTGTGATAAATGAGCGTACGGGAACAATTGTAGCAGGAGCAAATATAGAGATATTACCGACTGTTATTGCGCACGGCGGGTTGGAAATAGTAGTGGACAAGTACTATTATAATAACCGCCCATACTATCATCACTGGGGATACTATGCGGGTGAATACGGAGGCTATGGACGCAGTGCTGCATACCCGTTCGGCGGTGGTTTGCGCATGCCGAAGCCGGCTTGGAACTATATGGACACAACGGTGAAGTATGATATAAAAACAATTGAGAACTACGAAGCTCCGCACGCATTGGAATATAACGGTGCCAACGTGCAGGACTTGGTGCGGGGGCTTCAGGACTTATTTGTCAAGCCTCGTGATTTGATTGCAATTCTTCAGGCATTAAAAGAATCCGGCGCCCTGAAAGCAGAACTTGTGATACAGTAAGAAAATATTTTTAGATACTGACGTAAATAAATTTATATACTGATGCAGCAAAATTTTCGTCAGGGAGAAAATATTTTTAGATGCTGATGCAGTTAAATTTTCATACGGCAGAAAATATTTTTATATCAGTATAAAAATAAAATTGCATCATAACGTACAAGTTCCCTGAGCCTGTCGAAGGGAATATTATATACTGACGAAAATAAATTTACATACGGCAGAAAATATTTTTAGATACTGATGCAGCGAAATTTACACCACCCCTCAATCCCCTCCTTGACAAGGAGGGGAAGACATGCACCGCATGGCAGGGGTGGTCGCATACGGAAGAAAAAATTGTGGGATAAGTATCTGAATCAGGATGCTCATGATTTCAGGATTTGCCGGATACTTTTCCTGAAAATCTTTTAATCCTCAAAATCCCGATTCTGACAGGGAGGAAAAATATTTACATGCTGATGAAAATGAAAAATTAAAAAAATTATGAATAAAAATTCATAATTAATAAAAATTCAGAAATTTATTAATTATATA
>JAVBOP010000169.1:0-5962 GCA_031550405.1 Kapaibacterium sp. (SeqCode) | reverse complement strand
AAGCCGCCGGAGCCACGCTCGGTGTTGTCAAGTTCATTGGTTTCTTCCCATTTTGCCTGCTCATACCTTGCAATAACCAGCTGCGCTATCCTGTCGCCGCGATTTATCACAAAATCAACGTTCCCAAAATTGGCAAGAATTATTTTTATTTCACCACGATAATCGCTGTCAATTGTGCCGGGCGCATTCAGAGCAAATATGCCGTTTTTCGCTGCCAGACCGCTGCGCGAGCGAACTTGGCATTCGTAGCCTTGAGGCAGCGCAATTGCGAGATTGGTAGGAATTGTTGTTATACCTTTGCTGGGAATAGTGATTGGAGCCTCAATTGCGGCGCAAATATCCATTCCCGCCGAACCGGCAGTTTGATATTGTGGTATCTTTAAGTCATTGAAATTATTTGAAATACGTTTAATTTTTATATACATCGCTTATCTCAATTTTTATGAATAATTTTTAATTTTTATTATATGTGTTTGATAATTAACGCTGTAATATCATCGTGCTGGTCAAAATGATATTGCAATATAGCATTGTGAGTTGATTGCATGAGCTGATGTGCAGGCAAATTTGTATTATTTTTCAAAAAATCAATCAAGTGCTGTTCACCTAAAAATTCGTTATTTCTACCTATTGCTTCGGTTAGACCGTCTGTGTACATAAAAATAAAATCATTTTTATTTAATTTTACTATATTTTGCTCATACTCAAAAGGCACTGGATGTAGAAATCCAAGAATAATTCCACCGTGCGTAAGCATAGAAAAATCATGGCTTTGCGAGATAAAAACAGGAGGATTATGTCCGGCATTTATATAAATAAACTCATTGCTCGAAATGTCAAGAATACCGATAAAACAGGTAATAAATACTTCCGTTTCCGTATTTTCAAAAATTATTTTATTTAAATGTACAATAATTTGCTTCAAATCGTTAACAAACAATAGCAGTGTTTTCAATGCCGACTGCAGGTTTGCCATAATCAGTGCTGCGGAAATGCTTTTGCCGCAAACATCAGCAATTACAATAAGATAGCGATTTTTATCGATTTTAATAAAATCATAATAATCGCCGCCAACAATTTTCGCAGGCTTGGTCATTCCCACTATCTCATAATTTTCTAAACTAAGCGAGGATTTTGGCAGCAAACCTTGCTGGATCTTCATTGCAGTATTCAATTCAAGCTCTAATAACTTTTGCTTTTGTGCCTCTAAAATTAATTTCTGATTTTCACGAGCTATCAAGGCAAGGTTGCCGATTGAGAATATAAAATTAATTTCCTGTTCAGAAAATTCATTTTTCACCAACATGCGCCTGCCAATTATTAACAAACCTTTATTTTGTGTCAGTTTAATTATAAATTCGGCATTTGAGTTATTTAAAAGCAACTTGTAGTTATTTGTGCCATCGCATTTTATATAATTATTTTCGAAATTCAGTAGTGAAATATTTATATTTCGGGCAATATTCGATAAGTTAACTTCTTTGATAAGAGAATAATTTTCATCTTGATTTTGCTCATAAAATGCAAAATTATTTAACGCAAACTGTCCCATAAGATGGATAGCAAGACGCCGCAAAATCTCATTTTCAGGCAATATTCCATTGAAATCAGACGAAATTTCAAACAGCGTATCAAGCATTTGCGTGCTTCTGTCAAGGCTGCTTTTCACTGAATTAATATTATTTTTATTATTTCTAAGCATTTTTTTAATTAAATTATACAATCTAATACTTCTTTTAATTAACAATAATAAGAGAAGGTCGTGGTTATCATATCGGCTGATAACACTTCCCTACTGTGCTTTGGCAATTTTCAAGCTGCCTGTCAATTGTTTTCTGGATAACACATAATGATTTATAAGTAGCCACTAAAAATTATTATTACAAAAATATAAAATATTTGCTTAACCATTTCCCTAATCCATAAAGACAAAATATTATAAGTTTCTGAATATTTTTTCATAAATGTGGCGGAGATACTTTAAATCCACTGTCATACGGATATGCCTTGTGGTTATATTTTATTTTTTGATTATATTTATGTTATTAATAATTCATTAAAGGAGATGAAATATATGAAGCAAATGTTAATCATTGCGGTTTTACTGATGTGCAACCCGTTGGCATATTCCAACAAATGGTATCTGGAGGAAGATTGGAATTTGCAGGAATACTACCGCTATAAGAAGCTATACGAGGAGATGGCGCAGAAAAAGGCAGGCAATAAACTGCTTGATGACGATGTGGAAAGGCTGTATGATGTTGTTAAATATGACCTCAAGCTGGATTGGTCGAAAATACTGCTCGTGCCGGCGGCGGACAGTATTAATCCTGAAAATAGATATTGGGATGGTGAAGCTTCAATGAAAATAGTATCCAAGTCCAATGATTTGAATGAGATAGAGCTTGATGCCATTGGATTGAATATTAAACAAATATTCATAAATGGTGTAATAATAGATGATACGCCGCAAGTGGTGGAAGACCTGCTAACCATACCGCTACCCGGCAAGCTTCCTGTTGGTGATACTGTAACTCTTGATATTCAGTATACTTACCAGAACAGCACCAATATTGGCTTCAATCTGTATTACAAAGGTCAGGAGATAAATGCGGCGAGCAATCTATTCGTTGAAGAGCAGATAGCATATACCGTCAATTCGCCCACCTATGCCCGTTATTGGCTGCCATGCAATGATAGGCCAAGCGACAAGGTTGTGGCATCAATGGCGGTATCCGTGCCTGACGGCTTCACTGTGGCATCCAATGGGCTTCTGGATAGCGTTACGAGTAAAGGCAGCGAAGACGGCAAGGTGGTCAAAACCTACTGCTGGTCTGACAAAGCGCCGATTGCAACCTATTTGATACATGCTACAGCCTCTGTTTTCAAGGAATATTCGGAATATTTTAAATCGCCTAACATCGAAGATTCCATCGAAATCAAATATTATGTCTGGGATAAGGACTATGATGGTAATGCATTCAATGCAAAGTTAAAATTGGAAAAAACCGCTAAGATGCTTGAATACTATAGCACGATATATTCAGACTATCCTTTCTGCAAGTATGGGCAGGTGTCGGTATACCCCTTTATCTACAGCGCCATGGAGAACCAGACCATGACATCGGTGCATCGGAGTTTATTGCAAAAAGCTGCAAAATCCGAATCCGTTATAGCGCATGAGATAGCGCACCAGTGGCTCGGCGATTTGGTGTCGGCAACCGACTGGTATAATATATGGTTCAAGGAAGGCGGGGCAACATGGAGCGAGGCGCTATGGGCTGAATATGCTTCAGGCGACACAGAAAAATATTATTCATTTATGCTTGATGAAGCCACCCCGTATTTTGAGAGCAAAACGCTATTTACCAAGCCCATATATGGCAATCCCTCTTCGGTTATATTTACCAACCCTTATGTGCTTCTAACCTATAACAAATCCAGCTGGATATACCACCAACTGCAAATGCTGCTGGGCGATTCATTGAACTTGCAGATACTGGGCAGCTTTTTCAAGGACAGAGCCTTTGGCAATACCAATGCGCAGGACTTTATAGCGTACTATAAAGCAAAGACTGCCGATATTGATTTGGAGGTAGATTTGGATACATTTTTTGACCAGTGGCTCTTCAAAGCAGGGCATCCATTGTATGAAGTTAATGCCGATGTAACAGCAAAAGAAGATGGTAAGTATGAGGCACATATCATACTTACGCAAACGCAAGATACTGTGAATGTGCCGGAAGTATTCAAAACGCCGATATACTTCATGTTCTTCGATGGAAAGAAAATAGTGCATCGCGTGCGTGCGTTCAACGACCAGAAAACACAGGAATATACCATCGAAAATCTGCCTCCGTTCGACAGGGTTTTGGTTGATAACACTCGCACCCTTTGCAGGAATATCAGCACAAAGACTCAATCCATAGAGGACGGCACCGAGCAAGGCTTTGCGGTATACCCATCTCCAGCATTAAATGAAAATTTCATATATGTCAATCACTCCAACGCCACCCATATCGACATCAAGCTGTTTGATATGATGGGCAGGGCGATTCAAACGCCAATAGTGAATTTGACAGACAAGTCGCAGATAAGCATTAGCCATATCGAAAGCGGCATATACTTTGTCAGTATTAATGGAACGCTATTAAAAACCTCCATAATCAAGTAAAAGCTTTGGAAGAGGGAGGGGCTGTTCCTCCCTCCATCCCAATATTTATTACCTAGCCGTTATCAATATATGTTATTTAATCATAAAACACCCCTTCAGTACCGCCATCGAAGAGGAAATGTATAACATCCTGCAAATATTGGAACTTACACATTGCTATCTCGTAGAGGGGATGCTATTCCTCTTCGACAGGCTCAGGGAGCTTGGGAAGACAAGCTGGGCATATCAAGCATTTGCAAAATTAAAAGCTTATATATTTATTAACAAAAATTCATAAATGGAATTAATGGCTACACTCTTTTTCTTTGGAGGCTGTGCCGCGGCTGTCAACAGCGGTTACCTTAAATTTAAATGGCTTATCAGAATCTGCAATCGTAATTTCAAATAATTCTGTCCAAATATGATTGATTTTGTCATACGCCGTTTTGCCGTAAAGCTGCTTTGATATTGCATTTCCAGTCAAATTAATGCGCTGAATTATATTTTCTTTGCCGTTGTAAATACCGTAAGAATTTACCTGCATAATCAGCACATTTTTGGTGGCTGTTTCCGAAATTCGTACAATTTCGGGCGGTGGATATGCCGCAATCTTGATATTTCTAATACCGAGCGAAATACCATTCGCAAACCTTTCAAAGCTCAATATTTTGCCAACATCACTGGTGCTCGGAGTAAATTCAATGATTCCGCCTTGCCGAACCTCAACTCGAACCGTATTGCCATCTTTAAGCATGGCGGAAGCGTTGTCAAGTTCAAGCGGCAGTTTTGGGTTTAGCCTGTATGTTTGCTCGGGATACATGATTCTGGGATATTCCGGCGCTTCAAATTCCTGCGGTCTTATATCAAACGAAACTGCCGCTTCCTTGTAATCGCTTTTTCTCAAAGCAGTTAATGAGATTTTAGTTGTGCCAAAAACAGGAGTTTTGCCCTTTATTGTAACTACGCCGTTGTCGTACGAAGCGATATACGCAGAACCACCATTGGATTCCGGATCGTTTTTGATTTTTAAAGCTAATTCTTTTTTAGGATTTATACCAGAATAAAAAATTTTATTACTCCATTCAACCGAAGCAATATTATTTATTTTATAATATTGAGGATATAAATTTATTTCATCGCTAAGTTGACGATTTATATATTGATTATGATTCTGATTTGAAGTTATATTATTATCAATATTTCCATGCTGTACTAAATTTTGATAATTATCATAAGCATTATCGTGCGTTATAACAAGACTGAATTGGGTTTGAGCCTTTACTCGTTCATTATTATCCGCATTTTTCAGCTTGGCATTTGCAGCAACAAACACGATAAAAGTTTTATTTTCCTGTTCATGAATAGAAGGATGCCAATAAAAAGTCGCCATTCTGTTTTTGCTATCTTCCTTAAATTTAAAGAATTTATTCTCTTTGCTAATATTGTGCGACAACCTTACGCTATGTTTCAAACTTTGGTCTTCAACAACAAATTCATAATGAACATCTTCAACATCACCGACATCCCAAATATTGTTTATGGAATCAATTTCAACGTGCTTATTTCCAAGCGAATCAGAAATGGTTCGATATACCAGCATTGGCTTTTCCGCTTTAATTGTAAACGGCAGCTCGAAGGTATTTTGTATTTGAATTTGCGCATCATTAACTTTATTCGGCTTTGATATAAGCAAAACCAGAGCTGACAGGTAAAGCACAAAATATATTTCAATTGGTTTTCTACTCTTTGTTTCCTTTCGCATAACTACAGTGGCTATATTTCATTCCTGCCAAAATACAGAAAAATAAT